>DASYMT010000299.1:0-3728 GCA_036008925.1 Acidimicrobiales bacterium
GAGAAGATCCGCACCTACAACTACAAGGAGAACCGGGTCTCCGACCACCGCATCAACCTCACCCTCGGGGGCAAGCTCGACCGCATCCTGCAGGGCGACCTGGACGAGCTGGTCGACGCCCTCATTGCCGACGAGCGGGCCCGTCAGCTCGCCGGGGAAGCGTGATCTGGCGGGAGCTGCTCGACGAGGCCACGCAGCGGCTGGGCTCCAAGCTGGACGCCCGGCGCATCGTGGAGCGGGCGGGCGGGTTCGAGGGGGCGGGCTTTCATGCGGGCCTGGACCAGCCGGTGACCACCCGGGCCCTCGCCTTCTTCGACTCCATGGTCGAGCGACGGGCCGGGGGCGAGCCGTTGCAGTACGTGCTCGGCGCGTGGGGCTTCCGCAGCCTCGACCTGTACGTGGACCGGCGGGTGCTGATCCCCCGGCCCGAGACCGAGCAGGTGGTCGAGGTGGCACTGGGGGAATTGCGCAGGCTGGCGCCCGCGGCGCCGATCGTGGTCGACCTGGGCACCGGTTCCGGCGCCATCGCCCTTTCGGTCGCCACCGAGGTGGTCGAGGCCCAGGTGTGGGCCACCGACGCCTCGCCCGACGCGCTGGCCGTGGCCCGGGCCAACCTGGCGGGCATCGGGCGGGCCGGGGCGCGCGTGCGGCTGGAGGAGGGGTCGTGGTTCGACGCCCTGCCCGGGCTGTTGCAGGGCCGCATCGACCTGGTGGTGTCGAACCCGCCGTACGTGGCCGACCGCGACGAGCTGCCCGCCGAGGTGGCCGACTGGGAGCCGGCGGCCGCCCTGTTCAGCGGGCCCACCGGACTCGAGCAGGTGGGGGAGATCCTGGCCGCCGCGCCCCGGTGGCTGGCCCGCCCCGGCGCGGCCGTGATCGAGATCGCGCCCCACCAGGCCGACGAGGCCGTGGGTCTGGCCTATGCCGCGGGCTTCTCCGACGCCGAGGTCCAGCCCGACCTGGCCGGGCGGCCCCGCGCCTTGGTGGCCCGGGTCTGATGCCCCCCCGCCCGCCCCTCCCCCTGCGCACGCTCCTGCCGCCTTGGGCACGTTCTCTCCCCATGGCGGCCATGGCGGTGCGACTCGTCCAAAAGGAGAGGGGGCGGGGCTGATGGCGGTGGTGGACGAGGCCGCTGCGGCGGAAGTCCTGCGGGCGGGCAACGTGGTCGCCATCCCCACCGACACGGTGTACGGGCTGGCCGCAGACGCCGACCAGCCGGGGGCGGTCGAGCTGCTCTTCGAGTTGAAGCAGCGCCCCCGCGACGTCAACGTGCCCGTGCTGGTGGCCGACGCGGCCCAGGCCCGAGAGCAGGCCATCGTCGCCGCGCCCTACGTCGAGCGGCTGCTCGAGCGTTTTTGGCCGGGGGCGCTCACCCTGGTGCTCGACCGCCACGACCTCTCCGGCACCGTCGGCCTGCGCTGTCCCGACCATGCCGTGCCCCGCGACCTGTGCCGGCGGGTGGGCCCGCTGGCCGTCACCAGCGCCAACCTGCACGGCGCGCCGCCGCTCACGTCGGCGACTGCGGTGCTGGCCCAGTTCGGCCCCTCGCTGGCCGTGGTCGACGGCGGGGTGCGGGGCGGGGAGCCGAGCACGGTGATCGACTGCACCGACGGCAGCGGCCCCGTCCTCTTGCGGGCGGGCGCCATCCCCTTCGCCGCCATCCTCGCCGCCGCCGCCGCCCGCTGAGCCCACTGGCCGGTTGGGGCGCGGGCGAGGAATTCCCCCTCCGTGTACAGAACCAATGCACATGCGTCGTCTTGCAGTTCTCCCCGTCGCGCTCGCCTTGGTGGGCGGGTTGGCCGCTTCGTCGGTATCGGCCCGCCCCGCCCCGGCCGCTTCGTCGGTTTCGCCCCGCGCTGCCGCGGCGGCCGCCACCCGAGCCGCCCACCCGAGCGCGGCGAGCGCCATCGGACGCCCGGCCCAGTCGACCCGCACCGTGACCCTGGCCGAGGCCCCCGAGCCGCCCGACCAGACGGCCGCCGGGCCTGACCTGTCCGACCTGCCCGACCGCGTGCCCCCCGCGGCCACCGCGGCCGAGCCCGCCCTTCCCATCCCCTCGGGCTGGCCCTTCGCCGACGCCTTCCCCCGCACCTCGGGCACCAGCAGGCTCACGTCGGGCGCCTTGGAGTACAGCGACTTCCTCTACGACGACCACGGCGCCCGGGGGGTCAACCGCAGCTTCCCGGTGGCAGGGCTGGCCCCGTCCGACGGGACCTACGAGTACGCCTCGGCCGACGCCAGGAAGAACGGGGCCGACATCTTCCGGGTGGGCATCGGCCGGGACGGCGACGCCTCCTACTGGCGGGTCGACTGGACCACGCTCGTCAATCCCGACATCCCGGTGGCCGAGTTCGCCATCGACTCGGCGCCCGGGGGGAGCGACACGTGGCCCGGCCTGTCGGGCCTGAAGTCGCCGGGCATCGACCAGGCCCTGGTCGTGTCCAGCAAGGGGGCGTGGCTGCTCGACTCGGCCAGCGCCAAGACGCCGGTCGGCACCGTCACCGTCGACACCGCGGCCCGCTCCTTCGTGGTCCGCATCCCCTCGGCCGACCTGCCGGTGGGCGGTGCCTGGACGGTGCGGGTGGCCTCGGGCCAGGCCAACCCGGCGGGCGACGGCTTCGCCCCCGTGGACACCGACCACGGCTCCACCGGCCTCACGCCCCCCGTGTTCAACGTGGGCTTCCGGGGCTACCACCAGGAGCCGGAGAAGGACAACTACTGGATGGAGGACGCCCAGGCGCAGGCCCTGACGCTGGGCGACGTGAGCCAGTTCTCGGCCGTGGTCGACTGGGCCGCGCTGGCGGCGGGCACCGAGACGCCCGAGCCCCTGCCCACCGGCTATCTGAACCGGTGGTACGCCTCGTCCATCGTCGTGGGCGACGGCCAAGGCGTGGTGGCCGACGGAGGCCAGGGCACCGGCGACCTGAAGCCCAACTTCCTGGGCCGGGTCCAGCCCTACGCGGTGTACGTCCCGACCACCTACGACCCCGCCACGCCGACCAAGCTCACCTGGCTGTTGCACTCGCTGTCCGAGCAGCACAACCAGTACTTCGCCTTGGCCCCCAACTGGGTCCAGCAGTCGTGCGAGGACCGGGGCTCGATCTGCGCCACCACCTTGGGCCGCGGCCCGGACGGCTGGTACTTCGACGAGGCCGAGCTGGACTTCTGGGAGGTCTGGAACCGCCTGGCCTCGGCCTTCACCCTCGACCCGGAGAAGACCGTCATCTCGGGCTACTCGATGGGCGGCTGGGGCACCTACAAGCTGGGCCTGGCCAACCCCGACCTGTTCGCCAAGGCGGTGGTGCTGGCCGGTCCTCCCGGGTGCGGCCTGCGCTTCGCCCAGGGCTATGGCGGGGCGGGCGGCCCCGGCCGCTGCACCACCGACGGCAACAGCACGCCCTTCCTGGGCAACGCCCTCTGGCTGCCGTACTACATCGCTCACGGCACCGACGACGAGCTGGTGCCGGTGACCAGCGTCCTTGAGCAGGTCAACGAGTTCAAGAAGACGGGCAACCGCTTCCGCTTCGAGCTCTACCCAGGCATGGACCACCTGGCCTACGGCGCGGCCGACCACTACGCCTCGGCCGCCGCCCACATGGGCAACGGGAGCCGGGTGCGCAACCCCGGCCAGGTGGTGCTGGGGTGGTACCCGCACCTCGACCGGCCCGAGTGGGGCCTCACCGAGATGGGCGCGTACTGGGTCCACCAGCCCACGGCCCGCACCTCGA
>DASYMT010000300.1:0-6697 GCA_036008925.1 Acidimicrobiales bacterium
TCACCTGGGAGCAGCGCATCTTCACCAGCTCCAGCAGTTGCTTGTCGAGGCCGGAGTCGGCCACCACCCGTTCGAAGGCGAGGATGGCCTGGTAGCCCGCGGGCCACGGGCGGTAGAGGTCGACCCGGAAATCGGTGCTCATGCGCTGATCTTCCCTCATATCGTCGAAAGGCCATGCCGACAACGGTCACACCCAAGCTCATCTCCTGGGCCAGCGACATCGAGGACGAGACCCTGCGCCAGGCCGAGAAGACAGCCCGGCTGCCCATCGTCGAAGGCCACGTGGCCCTCATGCCCGACGCCCATGTCGGCATCGGCGCCACCGTGGGCTCGGTCATCCCCACCAAGGGGGCGGTGATCCCCGCCGCGGTGGGCGTCGACATCGGCTGCGGGATGATCGCGGCGGAGCTCGACGTGACCGAGTCCCAGCTTCCCGACTCGCTCCAGCCCCTGCTCGGCCTCATCGAGCGGGCCGTCCCCGCGGGCGTCGGGCGCGGGCACTCGGGGGTGGGGGAGGCGGCCGACCGGTGGATGGCGGCGCACGTGCCTGCCACCGCGTTGTCGGCCGACCAGGCCAAGCGGGCCGCCACCCAGTTCGGCACCCTCGGCTCGGGCAACCACTTCTTCGAGGTCTGCGTGGACGAGCGGGCCCGGGTGTGGGTGGTGCTGCACTCGGGGAGCCGGGGCATCGGCAACCAGTTGGCCCAGGCCCATATCGGCAAGGCCCGGCGGCTGGCCAAGCACCTCGACGTGCATCTGGAGGACCCGGACCTGGCCTACTTCCTCCAGGGCACGCCCGAGTTCGACGCCTACATCACCGACATGCTCTGGGCCCAGGACTATGCGCTCGCCAACCGGGAGCAGATGATGGACAGGGCCTTGGGCGAGGTGTTCGGCTTCCTCGGTTCCGGCCGGGAGACCCGGCGCATCAACTGCCACCACAACTTCACCGAGCCCGAGGTGCACGGCGGTCGCGAGCTGTGGATCACCCGCAAGGGGGCCATCAAGGCGGGGGCCGACGACCTGGGCGTGATCCCCGGCTCGATGGGGACGCGCAGTTACATCGTGCGGGGGCGGGGCAACCCGGCCAGTTGGCAGTCGTGCTCGCACGGGGCCGGGCGCAGGCACAGCCGCAAGCAGGCCCGCAAGCTGTTCACCCCGGCCGACCTGGCCGAGCAGATGCAGGGCAAGGTCTGGCTGGCGCAGCGGGCCGAGGCGCTGCTCGACGAGATCCCCGCCGCGTACAAGGACATCGACCAGGTGATGGCCGACCAGGCTGACCTGGTCGAGGTGCAGCACACCCTGCACCAGCTCCTCAACTACAAGGGCACCTGAGTCGCCCGCTCGCCTCGTGAGCCCCCCACCCCGTCTGGAGGACATAGCGCGTGGAAACGGCGCGTTATGTCCTCCAGACGTGAGAAAAAGCGGGGCGGGGCGACTGGCCGGCCCGGCCTCGGCGGCGATACCCTTGCCTACCTACCAGTCGGTAGGGAACCCCCCCAAGGAGTCTGCCCGTATGCGATTCGGACGCATCCGATCGGCTGAGGAGCGCATCAACTGGAAGGGCGCGGCGCCCTTCATCGGTGTGCAATTCCTGCCGTTGCTCGCCGTCTTCACCGGCGTCACCACCAAGGCGCTGGTGCTCGGCCTCGTCCTGTACCTCGTGCGCATGCTCGCCATCACCGCGGGCTATCACCGCTACTTCGCCCACAAGGCCTACCGCCTGGGCCGGGTGCCGCAGTTCCTCCTCGCCTTCGTGGGCGAGACGGCGGCCCAGAAGGGCGTGCTGTGGTGGGCCTCGCAGCACCGCAACCACCACAAGTACGCCGACACCGAGCGCGACCCGCACTCGCCCCAGAAGGGGTTCTGGTGGGCCCACATCGGCTGGATCATGTCGGGCCGCTACGGCGAGACCGAGTGGGACAACATCCAGGACTTCGCCAAGTACAAGGAGCTGGTCTGGCTCAACCGCCACGACTGGGTCCCGCCCTGGCTGCTCGGCACCGCCTGCTTCCTCTTTGCCGGCTGGAGCGGCCTGGTCGTCGGCTTCTTCGCCTCCACCGTCCTGCTCTGGCACATGACCTTCGCGGTCAACTCGGTGGCCCACGTCTGGGGACGCCGCCGCTACGGCACCGGCGACACGAGCCGCAACAACATGGCCGTGGCCCTCATGACCATGGGCGAGGGCTGGCACAACAACCACCACCACTACCCGGCCTCGGCCCGTCAAGGCTTCTACTGGTGGGAGGTCGACGTCTCCTACTACCTGCTGCGGGCGGGCCGGACCCTGCGCATCGTGAAGGACCTGCGGGAACCGCCCGCCTCGGCCAAGACGGCCCGGCGCATCCGCAGCGGGCACTTCGACCTGGGCCGGTTCAAGCTCCACCTGCGCCGGGCGGGGGCCACCGTGCCCGACGGCAACCCGGCCGTCGAGGAGCTGCTGGAGGCGCTGGCCAAGATGGAGAGCCGGGCGTCGGCCGTGGTCATGGAGTCTCGGGTCAAAGTCGGCAGCCGGGAGTAGCCTGCGGGCGAATGCCGCGAATCGGGCTCGTGCTGGGGGCTGGCGGGGCGTCGGGCGGCGCCTTCCATGCCGGGATGCTTGCCGCCTTGTTCGAGCACACGGGCTGGGACCCGCGCTCGTCCGAGGTGGTGGTGGGCACGTCCGCGGGCTCGATCACCGGGACGGTGCTGCGGGCGGGCCTGTCGGCCGCCGACCTGCTCAACCGCCAACTGGGCAGGCCCTTGACGGCTGAGGGCGTCGCCCTGCTCGGGCCCCTGGCCAACATGGCCCCACCCCACATCGCCCGCCCCGACCTGCGCCGTATGCCCCGGGCCGTCTCCGCCCCGCTGGCCGTGCTGCGGGCCGCCTCCCGGCCATGGGCCGTGCGCCCCGGCTCGCTGGCCGCGGCCCTGCTGCCGCCCGGCACGGTGGGCACCGAGGTCATCACCGAGATGGTGGGGGCGCTGGCGGGCGACGCCTGGCCCCCGGGAGACCTGCGCATCTGCACGGTGCGGCTGTCGACCGGGCGACGGGTCGTGTTCCGCCGCGACAGCGTGCCCGCCGCCCCCCTCGGCATGGCGGTGGCTGCTTCGTGCGCCATCCCCAGCTTCTTCGAGCCGGTGCGCATCGGCCAGGCCCGTTATGTCGACGGCGGCGTCCACTCGCCCACCAACCTCGACCTGCTCAAGGGCATGGGCCTCGACCTGGTCGTGGTGAGCTCGCCCATGTCGAGCGCGGGACGGGGCCTGCGGGTCGGGTTCGACGCCCCGCTGCGCCGCTTCTGCCGGGCCATGCTCGACGCCGAGGCCGCCCGAGTCCGGACCCGGGGCACGCCGGTCGTGGCGTTCCAGCCCACGGCCGAGGACCAGCGGGTCATGGGCATCAACCCCATGGACGGCGGCAGGCGGGGCTCGGTGGCGGCCGCCATTCGCGAGTCGACCTTGGCCCGGCTGGACCGGCCCGACACCAAAGCCCGCCTCGACCCCCTCTTCGCCCGCTAAACCGCGCGAATCCAAGGCACTGTCCCTGTGGATTCGCGAGATGAAAGGGCTACTAGCCGGCCACGGTGACCCGGTCCCGGCCTGCCCGCTTCGACTGGTACAGGGCATCGTCGGCCGCCTTGACCAGCTCGCCCGGCGTGGCCCCGTGCCCGGGGAAGCTGGCCACGCCCACGCTGGCCGTGACCTCCACCGGCGAGTCGCAGGCCGACACCACCCGGCGCAGCCGCTCGGCCGCGTCAACCGCCTCGGTCTCGCTGCACCCGGGCAGGATCACCGCGAACTCCTCGCCGCCGTAGCGGGCGGCCATGTCGAAGTCCCGGCAGTGGTCGGCCAGCGAGCCGCCCACCAGGCGCAGCACCTCGTCGCCCACCTGGTGCCCGTGGGTGTCGTTGAGGACCTTGAAGTGGTCGAGGTCGATGAGGATCACGGCCAGCGGCGAGTTGTTGCGGGTGGCCCGGGACAGCTCCCGCTCCAGGCCGATGTCGAAGCTGCGCCGGTTGGCGATGCCGGTCAGCCCGTCGGTGGTGGCCATCTTCTGCACCTGCTCGAGCAGCCAGGCGTTGCGCAGGGCCAGCGAGGCATGGGAGGCGAACCGCTCCACCATCGACACCACCCGCCGCTCCACCCGCGAGGCCCGTCGCAGCGCGTGCTCGATGACCAGCACGCCCACCGCCCGGTTCTCGGCCGACAGGGGGGCGATGATCAGGTTGGCCGCGTCGGGCATGGCCCCGGCCAGCCAGGTGTCCACCTCGGGGTCGAGTTCGCTGACCAACAGGGTCTGGCGCTCGGCCCACGCCTCCAGCAGGGCCGAGTTGGCGCCCGCCGGGCAGGACCCGCCGATGGGCGCATCCGATCCTCGTCGGGCGAACAGCACCAAATCGTCCTCGGGCGCCCCCAACAGGAGCATGCGCTCGAACTCGAACGTCTCGCCCAGCCGGTCGAGCAGGGCGTCGGCCACGTCGAACGAGTCGGCCGCCCCTTCCAGGTCGGCGCCCAACTGGGCCAGGGCCTCCAGGTCGAACCGCCGCCGCCGCAGCTCGCGCTCGTTGATGGCCGAGAAGGCCGACGTGAGCACGGTGATGAGCCAGAAGGTGACGATGAAGGTGGTCGTGCGCCGGTATTCGGTGCCGGGCAGGGCGTCGACCAGCCTGCCCACCGGGGCCAGGATCTCGGACTGCTGGGCGTAGAAGATGGTGAGCAGCAGCAGCGAGTACCACAGGGCCAGCTTCAGCCCGGTGCGGTACGACGCCAGTAGGCACACCACCACCAGGTGGGCCACGATCAGGTAGCGGGCCGCGCTGATGGTCCCGCCGGTGGCGTAGGCGGCCCACGACAGGTACACGGCGTCGGTCATGAGCATGGCGCCGAAGAGCAGCAGCCCGCGCGAGCGGCCGAGCCGCCACAGGGCCTCGGCGGCCAGGGACGCGGCCAGGTACCCGCCCGCGGCCGCGGCCAGGGCCAGCACGCTCACCGTCCGGGGCTCGGGGTCGATGATGCTGACGGCCGCCACCACCAGCACGGCGGCCAGCCGGAACAGCCGCATGTAGCGGATCCGGTCGGCCAGGGGGACCAGGTCGACGGCGGCGGTACGCCGGGGCTCGCTCATATGGCACCTCTTCGACTGGGCGGGGGCCCGAATGCCAGGTCGTCACCAGCATGGACCGGCGCCTGGGCCAGCTTGGGGTCGCGGCGGTCGATCTGGTCTTGGATGGCTAGGAACAAGATGACGAGCAGCAGCAGCACCAGCGGGAAGGCGGCGCGCTTGGACACGGCGACGGTGACCCGACCCGCGGTGGCGATGATCTTGGCCGGGGTGACGGGCCCGGACGGGGCGTCGGTCACGGCTACGCCGCCGCCATTCCCACCCGCCGCGACCTGGCCGCCCGCGCCAGGCGTGGTGCGGGCCCGGGGGGCAGGCGTGCGGCCTGGCCCGGAGACAGCCGGGGGCGGCGGGCCGGGGGCGGGGGCCGGGCCTGGCGCGGGGGCCGGAGGCGGGGCCGAGGGGGTCTGGGGGGCGGGGGCCACCGGGGTGGGCGTCGGCGCAGGCCGGTTCGACTTGCGGCTGTAGGTGCTGGCGGCCGGGGCGCTGCTGTTGCCCGCGTCGTCCACGGCCACCACCGAGAACGTGTAGCTGCCATCGGGCATGCTCGACACGTCGAAGGCGGCGGGCGACGAGCAGGGCACAGGGCCGATCACCACGACCCCGCCCTGGCTGATCGAGCACAAGAGCAGGTCGGCGCCGGGCGCCTTGAAGGTCCACGAGGGGGCGTCGGTGGCCGAGGTGGACCCCGGCCCCTTGGTGATGGTCGGGGTCGCGGGCGGGGTCCGGTCCACGGTGATGGTGCTGGTGGTGGCCGGGCTGGTGTTGCCCGCCTTGTCGGTGGTGGTGACGGTGAAGGTGTAGACGCCGTCGGCCAGGCTGGACAGGTCGAAGGCCGACGTGCCGGTGCAGGGGGCGGGCCCGGCCACGGTCGTACTGCCCCGCTTCAGGGTGCAGGTGGGGGTCGAACCCGTCTCGGTGGTGTAGGCCCACGTGGGCGTGCTGGCGTTGGTGAGGGCGGGCGGGGCGCTGGTCAGCAGCGGGGCGGCCGGGGCGATCCGGTCGATGGTGTAGCTGTGGGACGCGGCCGGGCTGCGGTTGCCCACCGCGTCGATGGCCACCACCGAGACCGTGTAGGTGCCGTCGACCAGGGTGCGCAGGCTGTGGGCGTAGGTGTGGTTGCAGGCGGCCGGGCCGTATACGACGGTCGAGCCCCGGCGCAGGGTGCACTCGAACGACACGGCCCCGGCGGGGGAGGTGAACACCCACGCGGGGGTGTCGTCGGTGCCGGGCGTGGGCGGGGTGGACGTGAAGGCCACCGGGGGCGGGGGCGTGGTGTCGAGCGTGTAGCCGCTGGTGGCGGGGACGCTCTGGGCGCCGGTCGCCGTGTCGAAGGCGACCACCTGGAAGGTATAGGAAGCGTCAGTGCCGACGGTGAAGGTCTGGACGCCCGAGCAGGCCACCGGGCCCGCCACCACCGTCGAACCCGACAGCAGCGAGCACTGGGCCGTGGTCCCGGCCGGGGTGGTGAAGGTCCACGTGGGGGTGGTGTCGTTGCCCGGGCTGGCGGGCGAGCCGGTGATGGTCGGCGCGGCCGGGGCCGTGATGCGCTGGAGGGTGTACGTCTGGGTGGCCGCCGCGCTGGTGTTGCCCAGG
>DASYMT010000301.1:0-7626 GCA_036008925.1 Acidimicrobiales bacterium
CACGTCCTGGGTGATCGGGTCGAGCTTCTTGCCGAGCGTCGAGAAGGCGCGTCCGTAGGTCGAGTGGGAGTGGGCGGCCGCCACCGCGTCGGGACGGGCGGCGTGGACCTGCGAGTGGATGGCGAAGGCCGCCCCGTTGACGGGACGGTCGCCCTGCACGACGTCGCCCTGGTGGTTCACCAGGATGAGGTCGCTGGCCTTGATGTGCCCGAAGTGCATGCCGAACGGGTTGACCCAGAAGTGGTCGGTCAGCTCGGGGTCGCGGGCCGTGATGTGGCCCGCCACGCCCTCGTCGAACCCGAAGCGGGAGAAGAGGCGGAAGCCCGCGGCGAGGCGCTGCTTGCGGTGCAGGCGCTCCGCCTCCACGTTGTCGAACGAGGGGGGCAGGGGCAGGCGCAGTTCGCGGGCGTCGGGCACCGGGAAAGGCTATCGCTGTTCAGCTTGGGCCGACTAGTTGCTAGTCCTCCGAGGACCACGCCTCGCTGAAGCGGTCCCGGTCGCTGCTGCCCGCGCCGGGCCACAGGGGGCGGTTCGCCGGGTGCCACACGGCGGCGGCGGCCGGGGCCTCGACCTTGGCCCCGCGGCGGCGGCGCTTGGGCGGGGGGACCAGGTCGGCCCGGCCCGCCTCGACCAGCTCGCGCACGGCCTGGCACGTCTTGAAGGCGCTCCACTTCAGGTGCCGGGCCACCGAGCCCACGCTGGCGTGCCCGCTCGCCACCGACACGCTCACCGACCAGGCCCCGCTGGACAGGACCACGTCCTCCCGGTCGGCCTTGAGCAGCTTGACGTGCAGGCTGAGGGAGGGGACGGCGTCGGCCAGGCCCTCCCACTGCTGGAGGCGCTCGACGGCCTGGGGGAGCAGGTCGGGGTCGGGGTCGCGGGCCAGGTCGGGGCGGGGCAGCGCGCCCTCGGAGAACTTGAAGGTGCCGGACGGGGTGCACAGCAGGTCGACGAGCTGGTCGAGCAGGGCGTTGCCCGCGCCGGTCGAGTCGGCCGAGACGGCCAGCCCGCCGTCCAGCCACACGCTCACCGTGTGCTGGTGGCCCGCCACCCGGAGCAGGCCGGTCTTGCCCGTGGCCGCCAGGAAGGCGAGCAGGGCGGCGGGGCGCATGTCGACAAGGGCGCCTTCGAGGTCGGCCATGCCCTGATTGTCGGCTCATACGTGGTTCGGGTTGACTCACCGGCCCGTCGTGCCGATACCCCGCATATGGCCGAGGTGCTCGTGGTGGACGACAACCCCGTGGTGCGGACCCTGGCCGCCTACGCGCTGGAGTCGTCCGGGATCGACGTGCGGGAGGCGGCCGACGGTGTCGAGGCCCTGAAGATCCTGGCCGAGGCCGACGTGGACTGCGTGGTGCTCGACATCATGATGCCCGGGCTGTCCGGCCACGAGGTCCTGGGCGCGCTGACCGAGGCCAAGGGCGGACGGGCCGATGCCCGGCCTGTGGTGCTGATGCTGTCGTGCAAGACGGACGACGAGGACATCGCCCGGGCCTTCGAGCTGGGCGCAGGCGAGTACCTGACCAAGCCGTTCGACCCGGACGAGCTCGTCGCCGCCGTGCGGGCCCTGCTGTACGCACCCCTCTAGGGGCAGTTCGTCGTCGTCCCGCTGGGGATGGCGACCTTGCAGGTCGGCATGCCGTTGACCTGGACCCACAGCTCGTTGCCTGCGAAGGACACCTCGCTGTCGTCCCCCACGGACAGGGCCGAGAAGCACACGCCCACGCCCGACGTGCGGCATCCCTGGCCCAGGCAGCCGCCCACGTTGGCCGCGCAGACCTTGTCGGTGTTGACGACGCCGACCGCGTTGGCCCCGTCCAGGACGATGTTGTAGAGCGTGCCCTTGACGAAGCTGGTCACCGACACCGGCAGGGCGCCGCCGGGGCCGGAGGCGATCTGGGTGTGCGAGCCGTCGCCCCGCTCGATGTACCAGGCGCCGGTGGCCAGGACGAAGCCGTCCTTGCCCGCGGCCCTGAAGGTGCAGGAGCGGTTGAGCGGCGTGTGGACGATGCAGGTGGACGTCTCGTTGGCCGCCCGGGCGCTGCCGGCGCCGACCACCGGGGCCACGAGGCCGATCAGCAGGCCGGCCAAGGCGATGAGCAGGGACCTGGTTCTCATTGGGCTCTCCCAAGGTGTGACAGCCCGCCGAGTCCCGCCCCCGGGACGCTGCTGGCACTGGATTCGCCCTCTGGCCTCGACACACCTGCGTTGTGCATCGCGTGTAGGGCCACTAACTGCAAGAATCAGCCTTATGGAAGTTAAAGAGGTATCCCCTGGTCAGGGGGGAGAGACGGCGCCGGGGTCGGCGGGCGGGCCGCTGCTGTGGGCGCTGGCCGACGAGTGGCTCGACGAGCGCCAGACCCTGGGCCGGGGCATCTCGGCGGCCACCGAGGCCGCCTACCGGCGGGACCTGACCGGCTGGGCCTGGCGGATCGCCGAACTGGGCAATCTGGGCGAAAGCCACCCCGCTCCCCTGGGCTTCCAGGAGGAGCTGGCTCGTCTGTCCCTGGCCGACCTGACGGCCGACAACGTGAAGCGGGCCCTGGCCTCGCTGGCCCGCGAGGCCTACGCCCCGGCCAGTCGGTCCCGGATGCTGGCCGCCCTGCGGGGGTTCTGCGGGTGGCTGGCCCAGGAGGGGCACCTGTCCGCCGACCCCACGGCCCGGCTGGAGAACCCCCGCCCGGCCGAGCGCATGCCGGTGGCCTTCTTGTCGAGCGAGCTCGAGGCCATCGTGGTCGCCGTGTCCGAGCCCGACCCGAAGGCCCGGCCGCCCCGGCCCCGGCGGGACCGGGCCATCGTGGCCGTGTTGGCGGGCGCCGGGCTGCGGGCGTCGGAGTGCGCGGGCCTGCGGGTGGCCGACGTGGTGCGCGAGGCCGAGCCCTACCTGCGGGTGATCGGCAAGGGCAACAAGGAGCGGCGGGTCCCGGTGGCCCCCGAGGTGGTGGAGGCCGTCGACGACTACCTCGACCCGGCCGACGGCGAGCGGGGGGAGCACGCCCCCACCGACCCCCTCTTCGTGGCCCGGGCGGGCAGGCCGTACACCCGGGAATCGCTCAACTACCACGTCTACCGGTGGCTGGCCCGGGCGGGCGTGCGCAAGCCCGAGGGCGAGGCGGCCCACGCCTTCCGCCACACGTACGCCAAGGGGCTGGTGGCGCGGGGCGTGCCCATCTCGTCGGTGCAGAAGCTGCTGGGCCACGCCAGCCTCAACACCACCGAGGTCTATCTGCGCATGACCGGCGCCGAGCTGCACGAGGCCTCCCGGGCGGCCGAGGTGCGCGAGTTCCTGCGGGCCACCAAGGCGGCCAAGACAGCCAAGGCCTGACCCCCGCCGACTAAGTTGCAGGCGCTATGCCCCGGAGGATCGAAGTCGAATTGACGAGCGCGCGCGGCGACGGGACCTGGACGTGGCGCGCCGCCGGGGCCAAGCAGCCCAAGGGCGTCCTCGACGGCACGCTGCTCTATGCGGGGGCCAAGGTCGGCGACGTGGTCAAGGCCGACGCCGAGTTCGAGATCGACGGCATCACCGTCATCGCCGTCCTCCCGCCGAAGGGCGCGGTCCGCAAGGAGCCCGAGCGCATCGAGGTCATCGGCACCAAGCGGGCCGAGCCCGGCGTCACCTCCTCGCTGGTGCCCAAGTCCGGCCGGGACAGGCGGGACCGGCCCGAGCGAGGCGACCGTCCTCCCCGTCGCGACCGCCCGGAGCGGGGCGAGCGGGGCGCAGGCGGGTTCGGCGGCCCTGGTGGATCTGGTGGGCCGGGTGGGCCGGGCGGGTCTGGCGGCGACCGCAGGCCGCCCCGCAGCGACCGGCCCGAGCGCGGCCCCCGCCCCGAGCGGGCCGACCGTCCTGACCGCCCCCGCGGCGACCGGCCCGAGCGCGGCCCCCGTCCCGAGCGAGCGGAGCGGAGCGACCGTCCCGCGCCGCCCAAGCCCAAGCGCCTCAGCCCGGCCAACGTGCACCGGGCCGCCGTGCTCGACTCGCTGCCCCCCGAGCACCGGCCCATCGCCGAGCAGGTCCTGCGGGGCGGCATCCCGGCCGTGCGCCAGGCCGTCGACCAGCAGAACGCGGGCCGCAAGGACCAGGGCGAGCCCGAGGTCAAGGCCGACCCCTTCATCGCCATCGCCGAGGCGCTGCTCCCCCGGCTGAAGGCGGCCGACTGGCGGGACCGGGCCGAGGCGGCCGTCAAGGACGTGGACGAGATCGCCCTGCGCGACCTGCGCTCCGTCGTCACCGGCGCCGACGCCGTGGCCCGCGACGACGAGTCGCGCGAGTTGGCCCGTCAGCTCCGAGAGGCGCTCGAGCGGCGGGTGGGCAAGCAGCGCGAGGAGTGGGTGACGGAGATCACCACCAATCTGGACGAGGGCCGGGTGGTGCGGGCCCTGCGCCTGTCGGGGCGGCCCCCGGACCCAGGCGGCCGGTTCCCGGCCGAGTTGGCCCTGCGCCTGACCGAGTCGGCGGGTGCGGCCCTGTCCCCCGAGATCTCCCCCGACCGCTGGGTGACCGTGCTCGACGCGGTGGCGTCCTCGCCCGTGCGCCGCACGGTGAAGCCCGCCGGGCTGCCCGCCGAGCCCGGCGAGGCCCTGCTGCAGGCGGCCAAGCAGGCGTCAGGCCGGGTGCCCGCGCTGGCCGCCATGCTGGGCATCGACATGCCGCCCCCGCCCGGGCCGCCCCGGGGCGCGCCGCCGCGGCCCCCGCGGCCGCCGCGCCCGTCCAAGCCCCGGCCCCCCAAGCCGCCGGCGGCTGCATCGGCCGACGCAGCCGCGGCCGAACTGGTTGTAGCGCCGCCCACCCCTGCGGTGGACGAGGCCGCCCCGGTGGCGGAACCGGAGACGGTTGTGGCCCCAGAGGCGTTCGACGCCCCTGCGGCCGCACCGGTCACGCCGGCTCTGGCGCTCCAGGCCAAGCCGGAGCCCGCGGCACCGGGAGCGAGCGAGGCGCCGGCCGAGTCGGCCCAAGCCGGGCCGGAGCCCGCGGCGCAGGGAACGGGCGAGGCGCCGGCCGAGTCGGCCCAGGCCGAGGCCCGACCTCCGTCAGCGCCCGAGCAGCCCGCCGAGGCGGCCCCGGAGGCTTAGCGGGGCGGGCGGGGGGCCAGCACCGACGAGCGGGTGGCCCGGCCCAGGTACTTCCCCGACGAGCGCTCCTGGTCCCACCGGGCGCCGCAGCTCGAGCACTCGCACGAGTCGACATCGGCCGACGCGAGGTAGAGCCGGTTCACGTCATATGAGTTGCAGAACGGACAGGCGAAGTGCCCGTTGTCACGGTCCGGCACCAGGGCCCCACCGTACCCAGGGCGCACGAGAAGCGCGGGGATGCCCTACGTTGACCCGCATGGTCGAATACGAACCCAAGGGCCACGTCGCCCTGCTCACCATCAACCGGCCCGAGGCCCGCAACGCCGTGAACGGCGACATGGCCAGGGCCATGGAGGCGGCCATCGACCGCCTGGAGGCCGACGAGGACGTCTGGGTCGGCATCGTCACCGGCGAGGGCTCGGTGTTCTCGGCGGGCGCCGACCTCAAGGCCATCGCGGCCGGGCAGGCGGCCGACCTGGCCACGGCCAAGGGCGGCTTCGCGGGCATCACCCGGCGGGAGCGCACCAAGCCGATCATCGCCGCCGTCGACGGGCCCGCGCTGGCGGGCGGGTGCGAGATCGCGCTGGCCTGCGACCTGATCGTGGCGTCGAGCGCGGCCGCCTTCGGACTGCCCGAGGTCAAGCGCTCGCTGGTGGCCGCCGCGGGCGGGCTGTTCCGACTCCCCCGCAACCTGCCGCCCAAGGTGGCCATGGAGGTCATCCTCACCGGCGACCCGCTGCCCGCGGAGCGGGCCTACGCCCTCGGGCTGGTCAACGAGCTGGTCGAGCCGGGGCAGGCGGTGGCCGCGGCCATGGCCCTGGCCGAGCGCATCGCGGCCAACGCGCCGGTGGCGGTGTGGGAGAGCCGCAAGGTGGTGCTGGCCGCCGACGCGGGCGCGTCCGACGACGAGCTGTG
This sequence comes from Acidimicrobiales bacterium, assembly GCA_036008925.1. Classification (GTDB taxonomy): domain Bacteria; phylum Actinomycetota; class Acidimicrobiia; order Acidimicrobiales; family JAUTXP01; genus DASYMT01. Next base: position 5,989 of record DASYMT010000301.1, read on the forward strand.
GGCCCTGAGCGGCACCGCCTTCGGAGCCGTGGCCCAGACGGAGGACTTCGCCGAGGGACCCCGGGCCTTCATCGAGAAGCGCCCGCCCTCCTGGAAGGGCCGCTGACCCGCAGGCACCTGCCGTAGCCGCAGTCTGGAAGACGGACCGGACCGGCGATTCAGGCGATGACGGCGAGGATGCCGTGCTCGTGCAGGAACTCGGCCAGGCCGTCGACCAGCGGGTAATCGGCCACCTCGGGCAGCGGGACCCACAGGGCCTCGGCCGCGTCGTCGCCCGCCACCGGGTCGCGGCCTTCGAGCACCTCGACCACGAAGTCGAGGATGACGTAGTGGTGCTCGTCGGAGATGCGCTCCACCCAGCCCAGGAACCGGTCGCACACGCCCTCGACCCCGGTCTCCTCCAGCACCTCGCGCACCACCGCCTCGGCCAGGGTCTCCCCCGCCTCCACCCGGCCGCCCGGCACGCTCCAGAACCCGGCCGCCGCCCCCCTCCCCCGCCGGACCAGCAGCAGCCGCTCGTTGTCGACCGCCACCGCCCCGACGCAGACCTCAGGCCGGGGCATCGCCGTCGCCAGTGCGGTCGAGGCGGTGGTGGACGACGAGCAGCCGGGCCGTGAACCCGAACGTCTCGAAGAAGTTCTTGGTGGCCCGCATCCCGGGCAGGGCGAAGGCGTCGACCCCGACGCACTCCCGGGCCCGGAACCACGCCAGCAGCTCCCCCATCATCGCCTCCCCCACCCCCACGCCCCGGGCCTCCGGCTCCACGTAGAGGTCGTCGTTGACCCCGAGGACGGTGCCGTTGCGCAGCGGCTCGATGCGGCCGGTGCCGAACCCCACCACGGTGTCGTCGAAGGCGCCCACCACCACGATGCGGCCGGGGTCCTCCAGCAGCGCGGCGCTCGGCTCGGCCCTGGCCTCCCGGTTGACGAACACCACGCCGCCCCGCTCCTGGGCGCCCAGCTCGGCCCGGGCCATGAGCGACAGCTCGTCCACCCGGGGCAGGTCGGCGGCCGTGGCCCGCCGCGCCGACTCCACTAGCTCTGCAACTGGGTGATGCGGGTGAGGATGGTCTTGCGGTGCCGGGTGGCCGACTCGTACCTGCCCACCTGGGCCAGCTCGTCGCCCGACAGGCCCGCCAGCCGCTGCACCACCTGGGAGGCGGACAGGGCGTCGTAGCCGGGGATGGCCAGGCTGTCGGCCGGGGGCACGCCGCCGCCGTTGGTCGACGCGGCCGACGCGGCCGACGAGGAGGTGCTGGTCGCCGTGGCCGTGGCCCCCGCCGGGGCGGGCGGGGTCTTCGGCGCCGACGCGGCCCGTGCCGGGGCGGGCCTGGTCGACGGGCCAGTGGACGGCGTGGCCGACGGGCCGGGCCCGCGGCTCCGTCCCCCCAGCCGCTCGGTCGCCTGCTTGACTGCCTTCTCGGCCTCCTTCTGGCCCTGGGCCACGGCGAACTGGCCCATCATGCGGGCCATCGTCATCTGGCCGCTGACCCGCTGCCTGCCCTTGTCGACCAGCTTGGGAAGCTCCTCGCGGGCGGTGATGGCCAGGCCGAGGGGGGCGTACACGAACAGGTCGAGGGCCTGCTCCAGGGGGGATTTGTCCTCAGGCATCGCCCCCCAGCCTTGTCTGGAGGACATA
>DASYMT010000302.1:0-4719 GCA_036008925.1 Acidimicrobiales bacterium
CGGCTGGGACATGGGCTCAGCCTCCGATGTGGCTGCCGGACGGGATCAGGTACACGACGGTGAAGATCACGATCCACACCACGTCGACGAAGTGCCAGTACAGGCCTGCGATCTCCACGACCTCGGCCTTCTCCTGCGGCAGCTTGCCCCGCACGGACATGGACCACAGCGTGAGCAGCATCACGATGCCGACGGTGACGTGCACGCCGTGGAAGCCGGTCAGCACGAAGAAGCTGCTGCCGAACAGGTTGGTCTTGAGGGTCAGCCCCTCGCGGATGAACGAGGTGAACTCGTACACCTGGCCTGCGATGAAGCTCGTCCCCAACAGGGCGGTGGCCAGCAGCCACACCTTGAGCCTGCGATGGTCGCCCCGCTGGATGGCGGCGAGGGCCAGCACCATGGTCAGCGAGCTCATCAGCAGCACGAACGAGCTGACCGAGGTGTAGGGGATGTCGTAGATGTCCTTGGGCGTGGGCCCGGTCAGGCTGCGCCCCCGGTACAGGAAGTACGTGGAGATCAGGGCGCCGAACAGCAGGCACTCCGAGCCCAGGAACGCCCACATGGCCAGCTTCTCGTTCGACAGGCCGGTGTTGGTGATGTGCCCGTGCTCCTTGGGCGCGGTCACCGCCTGCTCCTCTTGGAGGGTCGCTGCGTCGCTGGCCACTTACTTCTCCTCCTCGGCGGCGTCGCCGCCGCGCAGCAGGTCCCGGGGGATGCGCTCGCCGTCGTCGTCTCCGCCGTTCGCCGAGGCCACCGGGGCCGACCCTGCGGACCCCGCCTCCAATGCGGCGGGCCCGCCCGCGCCCACGAGCACCGGCTCGGCGTCGTGGCCGGCATGGTCGCCATGGTCACCCGGCTCGGTGGACGGCTCCATGGCCCAGGCGAACAGGCCGGTGAGCAGGATGACGCCGCCCAGGGCGGCGATCACGTAGTTGTGGCCCGCGTCCCGGCCGTAGACCATGCCGTAGGCGATGATCGGCAGCCCGATGGACGAGACCAGCGGGAAGTACGAGGGCGACGGCATGTGGACGTCGTGGTGGGCGTCGGGGTCGGCCGCCGACGGGCCGTACATCTCGACCGCGGCGGCATCGGGGTCCTTCAGCCGCACCAGGCGACCGTCGGCGTCCTCGGTGTACTTGCGGTGCCACCAGTCGTCCTCGCTGTGGACCTCGGGGATCTCCACGAAGTTGTACTCGGGCGGTGGCGACGAGATCGACCACTCCAGGGCCCGGCCGTCCCACGGGTCGCGGCCCACCGCCTGGCCTCGCTTGCGACTCCAGGCGATGTTGAAAACGAACAGCAGGGTCGACACCGCGATAGTGAAGGCGCCGATGGTCGACACCATGTTCCACAGGTCCCAGCCCATGTGCTTCGGGTAGACGTAGATCCGGCGGGGCATGCCCTGGAGGCCCAGCAGGTGCATGGGGCCGAAGGCCAGGTTGAACCCGATGAGCCAGGTCCAGAAGTGCCACTTGCCGATGCGCTCGCTCAGCATCCGGCCGAACACCTTGGGCCACCAGTAGTAGAAGCCGCCCATGATGCCGAACAGCGAGCCACCGAACAGCACGTAGTGGAAGTGGGCGACGATGTAGTAGGTGTCGGTCTGCTGGCGGTCGTGGGGCGACACCGCGTGGGTCACGCCCGACAGGCCGCCGATGGTGAACATGGCCACGAAGCCGATGGCGAAGAGCATGGCCGTGGTGAACCTCAGCGACCCGCCCTGCATCGTCCCCAGCCAGTTGAAGATCTTCACGCCGGTGGGGACGGCGATGAACATGGTCGACAGCGAGAAGGCCGACACGGCCACCGGCCCGAGCCCCACCGAGAACATGTGGTGCACCCACACGCCCCAGCCCATGAAGCCGATGGCGATGCCAGACAGCACCATGACCCGGTAGCCGAACAGCGGCTTGCGCGAGAACACCGGGATGATCTCGGACACCATGCCCATGGCGGGCAGGACGAGGATGTAGACCTCGGGATGGCCGAAGAGCCAGAACAGGTGCTGCCACAGCACCGGGTTGCCGCCCGCCGACGGGTCGAAGAAGTGGGACCCGAAGTTCCGGTCGAACATGAGCAGGAACAGGGCGACGGTGATGACCGGCATGGCGAACAGCAGGAGGAAGTTCGCCACCAGCGACATCCACGTGAAGATCGGCATGCGGAACAAGGTCATGCCTGGGGCCCGCAGGTTGAGGATGGTGGTCACGAAGTTGACCGCGCCCACCGTGGACGCGATGCCCAGGATCTGCAGGCCGAAGATCCAGAAGTCGATGTTGTGGCCCGGGTTGTAGGTGACGGACGTGTTGGGCGCGTACCCGAACCAGCCGCCGTTGGGCGCGCCGCCGAGCAGGAAGCTGGAGTACATGAACAGCCCGCCCAGGAGGAACGTCCAGTAGCTGAAGGCGTTCAGCCGGGGGAAGGCCACGTCCCGGGCGCCGATCTGGAGCGGCACCAGGTAGTTGAAGAAGGCGGTCGACAGGGGCATGACGACCAGGAAGATCATCGTCGTGCCGTGCATGGTGAAGATCTGGTTGTAGGCGCTGGCCGACAGGATGCTGCCGTCGGGGCGGGCCAACTGGACCCGGATGAGGAGCGCCTCGAGCCCGCCCGCCAGGAAGAACACGATCGACGTGGCCGCGTAGAGGATGCCGATGCGCTTGTGGTCGATGGTGGTGAGCCACGACACGACCCCGGTCGGCTGCGCCGGCCTGCGCAGGATCGACGGCTCCTCCACCTCGTGTGCGGGGGCGGCGGTCGTCGATTCGGGCACTGCGATGTCGGTCATCTGGCTCCGCTCACTTCAGCGTGTCGAGGTAGGCGATGAGCTTGGTGATCTCATCTTCGTTCAGGTTCAGGTTCGGCATGATCGACCCCGGCTTCTCGCCGGGCGGGTCGCGCAGCCACTTGCGCAGGTTCTCGTCGTTCAGCTCGAACAGGGCGCCCGCGAAGACCTGGCGCTGGTGCAGGTGGCTGAGGTCGGGGCCGACTTCGCCCTTGGCGTAGCCCGTCACCGCGTGGCAACTGGCGCAGCCCTTCTGCCGGAAGAGCGAGGCGCCCGCCACCGCGTTGCCCGCGCCCTCGGGCAGCTTCGGCGTGGTCCGGTTGGCCGCCACCCACTTGTCGTAGTCCGCAGCCGAGTGGGCGATGACCCGCAGCCGCATGTTGGCGTGCGACAGGCCGCAGAACTCGGCGCACTGGCCGAAGTAGGTGCCGGGCTTGTCGGCCTGGACGGTCATGTGGTTGATGCGCCCGGGGATGGCGTAGATCTTCCCGGCCAGCTTGGGCGGCCAGAAGTTGTGCATCACGTCCTTGGACGTGAGGTTGATGGCCACCGGCCTGTCCACCGGGATGTGCAGCTCGTTGGCCGTGGTGATGCCCTCGGCCTCGTACTTGTACTCCCACCACCACTGGTGCCCGATCACGTCGACCCGCACCACGCCCGGGCCCGTGGGCTCCCGGTTGATCTCGGCGATAGTGGTCAGGGTGCCGATGGCGACCACGAAGAGGATGGCGGCGGGGATGATCGTCCAGGCCAGCTCCAGGCGGGCGTTGCCGTGGACCTGCACGGGCGAGTCGTCGTCGGACCGGCGCCGGTAGCGGATGGCGAAGATCACGACCAAGGCCTCGACCAGCACGAAGATCACGCCCGCGATCACGAAGACGGGGTTGATCAGGTTGTCGAGCTTGCGGGCGATGGGGCCCTGTGGGTCCAGTGCGTCCTGGGGCAGCTCCTGACGGCTGCACGCGCTGAGCAGCAGGGCGCAGGCGGCCGTGGCCAGGGCAATGAGGCGACGGCCTCGTGTAGGACGCGAGCTACGCGATGTCACGCGACACCCCTCGTGCGGTTGGAGATCGTGCGGGTTGGCCGGAGAGCCGGGTCAGCTTTCCGCACGGGCATGGGCAGGAACAAGTCGAGGCCGCGTCTCATCGGGCCTCCAGGCGGTCGAGCAGGAGGCGCAGGTCTCGGGCGCTCAACGGGCCGGTGTGCTGGGCCACCACCTGGCCGCCGGGGGCGACGAAGAAGGTCGTGGGCATGCCCCGCAGGCGGTAGCGGTCGGCCAGCTTCTTGTCCGGGTCCATGCCCACCGGGAAGGCGGCATTGGACTGGGCCAGCAGGTCGAGGGCGTCGGTGCGCACGTCCTGCACGTCCACGCCCACGAAGTCCACGCCCTGGTTGGCCTGGGCCGTGCGGGCCAGCAGCGGCAGCTCGTCGCGGCACGGGATGCACCAGGCCGCGAAGAAGTTCACCACGGTCGGACGGGACGGGTTGCCGAAGTGGACGGTGCCGGCGGGGTCGCGCAGGTCCGTGAGGTCGAACGAGGGGGCTGCGCCCAGCGACGCGGTCGTCGTCTGAGCCTGGGAGGCCGGATGGCGCGCCCCCGCCACCAGCACGGCGACGAGCAGGGCCAGGACGGCCACCGGGATGAGGGCCAGCACCGCGGTGCGGCGCGAGCGGCCGAGGGGCGGTGCGACGGTGGCAGGTGCAGCCGTCGGGATCAGCCCCCCTCGACGACGAGCGTCCCGACCATGTTGGCGTGGAAGTCGCAGCGGAAGCTGTAGTTCCCCGCCTGCTTGGGCGTCGTGAACTTGTAGGTGTGCGTCGCCACGCCGGGGAAGCCCGCGCCGTTGAAGATCGGAGGCGCCTCGGCCGCGTCGCCCTCGTAGACGGCCACGTTGTGGTAGATCCCCGCGTCCTCGTTGTGGAACGTGATGGTC
>DASYMT010000303.1:0-6061 GCA_036008925.1 Acidimicrobiales bacterium
CGGGGCGGCACGGCCGACATCCGCTCGCACCCGGAGGAGACGTGCGCGTACAGGGGCGACGTGGGCGACAACGCCTGGCACCTCAAGAGCTTCAAGGTGGTGACGGACGCCAGCCCCCGGCGGACGCTGTACACCGCGGCCGCCGCGCACTACGCCAACCACGACAACTGCGGCGTGGAGAAGGCCGCCTTCTACGGACGGCCCGTGCCGTTCGACGTCAACGAGAACGCCACGGCCACCTTCGTCTTCGAGCACTTCTGCCCGTCGGGTTCGAGCTGCGGGACGTTCACCTCGCAGACCGTGCTTCCCATCTCGGTCGGCAGCGTGTAGCCGAGGGTGCGGCGTCCACTCAGTCGCCCCAGTACCGCTGCTCCCGGAACGGGTCGCCGTACATGTGGTAGCCGTTGCGCTCCCAGAACCCCGGTGCGTCGCCCGCCATGAACTCGACGCCCCGCAGCCACTTGGCCGACTTCCAGAAGTACAGGCGGGGCACGAACGAGCGCAGCGGGTACCCGTGGTCGGGCTCCAGGGGCCCGCCGTCGAACTGGTAGGCCAGCAGGCACCGGGGCTGGCCCCGCTCGTCCGTGCCCCGCAGGTCGTCGAGGGGCACGTTGGCGGTGAAGCCGTACTCGCTGTGCCACATGACGTGGGTGGCGGCCGGGTCGACGTGCACCAGGTCGAGCACGGCCTCGAAGGGGACACCCTTCCACGGCGTGTCGAACTTGGACCACTTGGTGACGCAGTGGACGTCGACCACCACCTCGGCGCTGGGCAGCGCCTGCACGTCGGCCCACGTCAGCCGCCGCTCCTGGTCGACCAGGCCGAAGACCCGGAAGTCCCACTGGTCCAGGTCGGGGTACTCGGGGACGCTGCCCGCGTGCAGCACCGGGAACCGGTCGGTGTGGTACTGCCCGGGCGGCAGGCGGGAGGGGTCGATGCCCTGCTCGGCCAGCGCCTTGCGGTTCCGGTCAAAGAAGCCCGCCACGGTTCCTATCCTTTCATGGTGCGCAAAGCCCCCCGTTCGACGCTCTTCGCCGCGCTCCCGGTGGCGGCCGCGGTCGGCGTGTTCGGCGTGTCGTACGGCGTGCTCGGCACGGCGGCGGGCATCCCCGGGTGGCAGCTTGTGCTGCTGTCGGTGTGCACGTTCGCGGGCTCGGCCCAGTTCGCCTTCGTGTCCGCCTTCGCCACCGGGGCCGGGCCGCTGGGGGCCATCGTGTCGGGCGGGCTGCTCAACACCCGGTACCTGGCCACGGGCGCGGTGGCCGCCCAGGTGCTCCCCGGAGGCCGACTGCGCCGGCTGCTGCTGGCCCAGCTCGTGGTGGACGAGAGCTACGTGCTGGCCGTGGCCGCGGGCACGCCCGCCCGGCCCGACCCCGGGGTGCTGGTGGCGGCCGGGGCGCTCGAATGGCTGTGCTGGGTGACCGGCTCGGCCGTGGGCGTGCTGATCGGCAACGTGCTCGGCGACCCGGCCCGGCTCGGGTTCGACGCCGCCTTCCCCGCCTTGTTCATCGCCCTCCTGTGGCCCCTGCTCGACGGGCCGGGCGCCCGCCGGTGCGCGCTGGGGGGCGCGTTGGCCGCCGCGCTGGTGGCGCCGTGGGCCCCCGGCGGCGTGCCCCTCGCGGCTGCCGCGCTGGCGGGCCTGCTCCTGTCTGGACGGGACGGCGCCGGGACGCCCGCCGGTCCTCCAGACGAGCGGGGGGACGTGACGTGAGCGGGACGCTCCTGGCCGTGATGGGGCTCAGCGCGCTCACGTGGGCCTGCAAGGGGGCGGGCTCGCTGCTGCCCCGCATCCCCGAGCCGCTGGCCCGCCGGACGGCGGGGCTGGCGCCCGCCCTGCTGGCCGGCCTGGTCGTGACCGAGGTGCTGGACGGGAACTGGCTCCCCCGCCTCGACGCCAAGGCCGCGGGCGTGGCCGTGGCGCTGGTGCTGGCCTGGCGGCGGACCCCGCTGCCCGTCACCGTGGTCGCGGGGGCCGCCGTGGCCGCCCTCCTCCGCGCCCTCGCCTAGCGGCGACGCGGAGGCGGCTCAGGAGACGCAGAACTCGTTGCCCTCGGGGTCCTGCATGACGTAGTGGACCTCGTGGAACGGGCCGAAGTCGCCCTCGTGGCGATGGTCGACCGTGGCCCCCAGCCCGACCAGGCGCTCCACCTCGGCCTCCAGCCCCCCCTCGGGCGCCTTCACGTCCACGTGCACCCGGTTCTTGCCCGCCTTGTCCTCGGGCACCCGCTGGAAGAACAGGCGGGGGCGCACGCCGGCGGGGTCGGACGCAGCCGAGCGGGACCCGACCTCCGACTCGGGCAGGCCGCCGCTGCGCACGAAGGCCACGTCCTCCTCGTTGGCCCAGGACCAGTCGAGCGTGTAGTCCAGCGCCGCGGCCCAGAAGCGGGCCACCCGCTCCGGGTCGGCGCAGTCGAAGACCACCTGCAGCTTGTCGAGCATCACGACCTCCAGGCGTCGAGGGGGGCCCGCCTGCCCCGCCGAGGCGAGGCCGCGGCCACCGGTTCCGGCACGTCGATCTCCAACCGCAACAGGGCAGCGCCGAACGTCTTACCCAGGTTGTCGCTGCGCAGACTGCGGGGTGCGCCGCCGCCCAAGGCCGACTGCATCACGAACTTGAGGGCCAGCACGTTGGGCGCCTCGTACCGCACCACATCGCCTTGCACCAGGGGTCCGAACAGCTCCTTGACCCGCGCCGCCGTCACCTGCTCCCGGATGACCTCGTACGCGTCCGGAGAGTCGGCGAACAGGGCCAGGTCGCTGATGTCGCCCTTGTCGCCCGACCGGGCCCCGCACAGCTCCCGCAGTTGCAGCCGCATCAGACCTCCTCGACCGACACGCGGACCTGGGCGTCCACCACGGCCTTGTCCACCATGAACGGCTCGACGGCCAGCAACTGCGTGGGCTTGCCGTCGCGGCTGCGCCCCGTGCCCGAGATGGTGGGCGGTCCCGACAGGCCGAGCACGCCCACACCCCGCGCCACCGCGGCGGCGTCCTGCTCGGAGGCGCACCGCCAGGCCAGGCGGCCGACGACCTCGGGTGGCTCGACCTCGCTCAGCCGCGAGCCCCAGTACGCGCCCGCCCCGAAGAACTCCTCCACCCACTCCTCCACCGGCACGCCCCGGGCCTCGGCCTTGCGCCGGATGAAGCCGAGCGCGGCCCGGGCCTTGGCCTCGGCGTCCGGCCACGAGTAGGCCAGGCGGGCCTCCCCGGCCCAGCCCGCGGGCGTGCAGACCAGGCCCTTGTAGCGCAACGGGGCGGGCGCCCCCCGGGTCCCGCTCACCCGCACCCGGTCGCCGCCCTGGTCGTCCAGCGTGAGCGAGGTGAAGTCGGCCACCACGTCGGGGTTGAGGTACTGCGACGGGTCGTGGACCTCGTAGAGCAACTGCTCGCGCACGGTGTCGAAGGTGACCATGCCCCCGGTCTTGTCGGGCTTGGTGATCACCGCGCTCCCGTCCTCCAGGCACTCGGCGATGGGGAAGGCGGTGCGCATGGGGTCGGGGTTCTCCCACCAGGCGCCCGAGTAGTTGCCCCCGGTCACCTGGCCGCTGCACTCCAGCAGGTGCCCGACCACCACGCCCGCGGCCAGCCGGTCCCAGTCGTCCCACGCCCACCCGAACTCGTGGATGAGCGGGGCCAGGAAGAGCGACGCGTCGGCCACCCGGCCGGTGATCACCACGTGGGCCCCGGCGGCCAGCGCCTCGACGATGGGCCGGGCCCCGAGATAGGCGTTGGCGAAGAGGGCCTCTTCCGACAGGCCGAGGTCCGACGACAGCCCCCGGACGTCGTCGCCCACCACGGTGGCGATCTTCAGCCCGCCTGCCCCGGCCGCCTTGGCCGCGGCCACCGCGGCCCGACCCGCGGCGATGGGGTTGATGCCGCCCGCGTTGGTGATGAACTTGGTGCGCCCTTCGAGCACATACGGGAGGGCGGCGTGCAGGTACAGCGGCAGGTCCCGGGTGTAGCCCAGCGACTCGTCCCGCTGCCTGTCCTTCTGGAGGATGGCCAGGGTCAGCTCCGCCAGCGCCTCGCACACCAGATAGTCCACGCCCGCGGCCAGCACGTCGGCCACCGGCTCGTGGCCGTCTCCGTAGAAGCCCTGTCCCCCGCCCAGCCGGATCATTTGGCCGCCTCCTGCGCTGCCCGCAACTCGCCCTCCACCAGCGTCGCCATCTCCGGCGCGCCGCCCCCGTTCAGGAAGGCCTGGAACTCGGGGATGGCGGCCGCGGGCTGATTCTTGTCCCGCAGCAGGATCTCGCCGCGGAAGAAGTGGGCGTCGGGGTAGCCGGGGTCGGCCGCGATGGCCCGGTCGATGAACGACAGGCCCTTGTCGATCAGCGCCACGTCCCCGCCCGACCGGCCCGCCAGCCGCACCAGCCAGCCCCGATACGCCAGGGCCTGGGCGTTCTGCGGGTCGGAGGCGATGACCTCGTCGTAGAGGCGGATGGCGTCGAGCACCTTGCCCTGCCCGGCCAGCGCCGCGGCCCGCGACAGCTTCTCGCCCGGCCCGGTGTCGGTGATGCCGCCTGCGGCCGACGCGCCCGGCGTGCGCTCGCCCGCCCCGCGGGCCACGGCCAGTCCGGCCACCGAGGCCAAGGCGACGACGCCGAGGGCCACCGCCGCCGAGCGCAGGCGGGAGGGCGGCGCGGCCAAGGCCACCGGCGACGAGCCCCGCAGCGCGGCCGCGGCCCGGGCCGTGTAGTCGGCCCGCAGCCCGGCGTAGTCGGACTCGGCCAGGTCGCCCGCCTCCCGCTCGCGGTCGAGGTCGGCCAGCGAGGCCAGCAGGAAGTCGACCTCCTCGCTCTGTCCGGGGACGGCCGCGGCCACCAGGGCGTCGTCGTCCTCGCCCGGCACCACCCGCGGCCGACGCCACCGCCGGAACACCAGCACGAGCCCGGCCAGAGCAGCCACCAGCCCGCCCGCGGGCAGGGCCCAAACCAGCGCGCTGACCCCCCGGCCGTCGGGCTTCAAGAGGATGTCCTGGCCGTAACGGTCCACCAGGTAGGCCCGGATCTCGCCGTCGCGATAGCCCGCCTCGACCTGGGTCTTGATCTGCTCCCGGATGGCGATGGAGGCGGGCGCGTCGGAGTCCTTGGCCGACAGCCCCTCGCACGTGGGGCAGCGCACCTCGGCCGAGATGTGGTTGACCCGGGACGCCACCGTGGGGCCCTTCGAGTGGCGCGACCCGCCGATCACCAGGGCCGCGACCAGCACGCCGAGCAGCACCAGGACCGGCAGCCAGCGCTTCACCGCAGCCCCTTGGCCCGGGCCAGCAGCCGCTCCAGCCCGTCGAGGGTCACGCCCCCCACGATGCGGCTCAACACCACGCCGGCCGGGTCGACCAGGAACGACTCGGGCACGCCCCGCACGCCCCAGTCCACCTTGGCCGACTCGGCCTCGATGACCGGCCAGCCCCCGCCCCGCCTGGCGAAGAAGCTGCGCACGTCGGCGGGCTCGTCCTGGTAGACGATGGAGAGGACGGCGGCGTCGTCGGGGTGGCGGGCGGCGAAGCGCACCAGCTCGGGGTGCTCCTCCTCGCACGGCACGCACCAGGTGGCGAAGAAGTTGACGAGCACGTACTTGCCCCGCAGGTCGGCCAGCGCCACCCGCGAGCCGTGCAGATCGGGCCCGGCCACGTCGGGGGCGGGGCGGCCGGTCAGGCGGGAGGGGGCCACCCGGTCGGCGGCCGAGTCGCGGGTGGCCAGCAGGCCCACGAACAGGGCGGCCACGAGGCCCACGGCGATGGCGCTCAGGCGGGCCGTCTTCATGCCGGTCACGCGGGCTCCAGCTCCCGCTCCTCCTCCATCGGCGCGGAGGCGGGCAGGGTGGGCCGGCGGCGGCGGCCCGGCACCGCGGCCATCACCGTGCCCACGGCCATGATCCCGCCCCCCACCCACAGCCACATCACGAGGGGCTGGACGACCACGCCGATCACGGCCGGGCCGCCCGGCTCACGGGGGGTGGAGACGAGGGTGAGGTACACGTCGTCGATCCCGCTGGTGCGCACCGACGGCGTGCCGATGGCCTGGCTGGCGAAGGGGAACTTGTTGAGGGCGGGCCGGTA
>DASYMT010000304.1:0-1542 GCA_036008925.1 Acidimicrobiales bacterium
TCGAGCGCCCGGTGCTACAACTCGGCGTCACCACCTACTGCCTGCCCATCGTGGCCATAGGGCCCATCTTCGCCATCGTGTTCGACGGCGAGACCCCCAAGGTCGTCCTGGCCGCCATGGCCGTGTTCTTCACCACCCTCATCGGGGCCATCGTGGGGCTGCGCAGCGCCGATCCCACCAGCCTCGACGTGGTCCACGCCTACGGCGGCGGGTCGATCAAGAAGCTCACCAAGGTGCGCCTCCGGGCCAGCCTCCCCAGCCTGTTCGCCGGGTTGCGCATCGCCGCGCCCGCGTCCATCCTCGGCGCCATCATCGGCGAGTACCTGGGCGCCGAGCGGGGCCTCGGCGTGTCGATGATCAACTCGCAGCAGGCCCTGCTGGTGGAGCGGACCTGGGCCATCGCCCTGGTCGCCACCGCGGCGGCCGGGCTGGCCTACGCCCTCACCGCCGCGGTCGGGCGGGCCCTCACCCCCTGGGCCCCGTCGCAGACATGAGCACCGTCGACCTGACCGCCGGCGTCCCGGCCACCGCTCCCGCAGACGCCCCCTCGGGCCTGGCCGGCCTGGGCGTGCGCCTCCTGCGGGGCCTGCTGTCCAGCGCCATCTCCATCGGCGTGGTGCTCCTGTTCTGGTGGGGCTTCCTCAAGGTCTTCGACGTGCTTCCGTTCGTGGGCAAGGGCCCCGGGGACGTGTGGCGCTACCTGATGACCTCACCCGACGCCCACGCCCATCGCACCGTCGTCCTGTCCGAGACCCGCACCACGCTGCGCGACGCGTTCCTCGGGCTCACCGCGGGCTCGGTGGCCGCCGTCCTGGCCTCCCTGGTGTTCAACCTGTGGCGACCGCTGCAGCGCACGTTCATGCCGGTGGCCATGGTGCTGCGGTCCGTCCCGCTGGTGGCGATGACGCCGCTGATCGTCCTCATCTTCGGCCGCGGCCTGGCCACCGTCACCGTCATCGCCGGGATCGTCACGTTCTTCCCCACGCTCGTGAACGTCACGCTGGCCCTGGGGTCCACCCCGAAGGAGTCGCTCGACCTGATGGCGGCCTACGGCGCCTCCCCGTCGAAGACCCTGTGGAAGGTGCAGGTGCCGAGCTCGCTCCCGGCCCTGTTCGCGTCGCTCCGGATCGCGGCGCCGTTGGCGCTGGTCGGCGCCCTGCTGGCCGAGTGGCTGGCGACCGGCGGCGGCCTCGGGTACTCGATCATCCAGGCCGGCGCCCTGTCCGACTACAACGGCCTGTGGGCGCGGGTGGCCGTCATCACGATCTGCTCCGTGCTCCTGTACCGGTTGATCGGCGCCGTCGAGCGCGCCGTGCTGGTGCGCTTCGCGGCCGTCGCCCCCGGCCGGTAGGTCCGTGGTCGACCTCCTCATCCGCGACGCCGAGCTCGTCGCCACCGTCGACGACGCCCGGCGGGAGCTGCCCGGCGGCTGGGTGGCCATCGAGGGGGGCCTGGTCACCGCGGTCGGTGGGTCGGCCGAGGAGCCGCCCCCCGCGGTCGAGGTGCTGAGCGCCCGGGGCTGCCTCGTCACGCCGGGCCTCG
>DASYMT010000305.1:0-6107 GCA_036008925.1 Acidimicrobiales bacterium
CGCCCGCCCGCCGTCCTCGTCCGCGCACCGCACCCGCACCCGGTGGGGCCGGTCCTCCATCAGCCCCCGGATGGCGTGGAAGTCGCCCTCGGCCGCCAGCTTGCCCTGCACGATCACCAGCACCCGCGACCCGAACTTCTCCACCTCGTCGAGGATGTGGCTCGACACCAGCACCGTGCGCCCCGCGGCCCCCAAGCGCCGGAACAGCTCGATCATGCGCAGCCGCTGCCGGGGGTCGAGCCCCTCCAAGGGCTCGTCCAGCACCACCACCTCGGGGTCGTGCACCAGCGCGGCCGCCACCTTCACCCGCTGGCGCATGCCCTTCGAATAGGCGCTGATCGGCCGCCGGTCGCCCGCATCCAGCTCGACCAGCCCCAGCGCGCCGACCGCCGCCTCCGCGGCCACCGACCCCCGTCCCACCCCGGCCAGCTCGGCCGACACGGCCACGAAGTCGAGGGCCGTCATCCCCTCGAACACGACCTCCTGTTGGGGCACGAGCCCGATGCGCCGGTACAGGCTGATGTCGCCCCGGGGGGCCACCCCGAGCACCCGCACCGTCCCCCGGCTCGGCCCGGTCAGCCCGCACAGCACCCGCAGCAGGGTCGACTTGCCCGCCCCGTTCGGCCCCAGCATCGCCGTCACCCCGGGGCCGACCGAGAAGCTCACGTCCGACAGCGCCACCAGGTCGCCGAACCACTTGGTGACGTGGTCCACCTCGATGGTCGAAACGGCGACGTCGGTCGGGCTCACCGCGTCACCCGCAGCCGCGCATACCGCCAGAAGGCCACGGCGAACCCGCCCGCCGTCCAGCCCGCCACGGCCAGCGCCACCCACACGGTGCCCACCTCGGGCAGGCCGCCCCGCACGCCGTAGATGCGCCCCACCAGCTCCAGCGGCGGCACGTTCAGGTTGGCCAGGTACCAGGCGTCGCTGAGCTTCATGGCGTTCACCAGCACGCCCGCCACGATCGACGTGCCGATGATGGCCAGCAGCGTCCCGCCCGCCGCGAACGCCCGCCGGTCGGTGAGGCTGGAGACGGCCATCGACACCGCCGTGTAGAACAGCGCCATCACCACGCCAGAGCCGGCGATGCGCACGAAGATGACGAGGAACCCCACCGGCCCGTCCGGCCCCACGCCCTGCAGGCCCCGCCCGATCAGCAGCAGCAGCGGCGGCCCCAGCGTCACCAGCAGCAGCACCGACGCCACTGCCATGGCCTTGGCCAACAAGTACGTCCCCCGGGTCAGCGGCGCGGCCAGGTAGAGCGACAGCACCCGCGACCGCCGGTCGGGGCACAACGCCTCGGGCGCGGCGAACAGCACGAACAGCACGATGGCCATGGTGATGAAGCCGTAGTACTCGGCGTAGTCGGGCAGGAAGCCGTCGTTCACCTGCTTGGGCAGCAGGGCCACCACGCCCACGAACACCAGGGCGGGCAGGTAGGCCATGATCACGCTCAGGAACGGCAGCACCTTGGAGCGGGCGGGCCTGCGCAGCCCCATCACCCGCTGCACCGTCTGCTTCATGACCGAGCGCACGGCGGACGACGGGCCGAGGCGCGGGCCGTCGTAGTGGCGATAGCCGCCGTCGTAGATGTGGCCGGTCCCCGGCGCGCTGCTCATGACGACAGCGTCCCCGCGGCCAGGAACACGTCCTCCAGCGAGCTGATCCGGGGCTCCATGCGGCGCAGCCCGAGGCCGAGGTCGGCCAAGGCGTCGCGCACCACGTCGTAGACGACGGGGCCCTCCAGGCCCACGACCACCCGCTCGCCCTCGGCCGCGGCGGCGATGCCCGCCGCCTGCAGGCGGGCTACCAGCGCGTCGCCCGGCCCGTCGAGGTGCACGACCAACTCGCCCACGTCGGCCCCCCGCAGCTCGGCCAGCCGGCCCGACGCCACCACTTGCCCGCCGTCGAGGATCACCACGGCGTCGCTGACCCGCTCGACCTCCTCCAGCAGATGGGACGACAGCACCACGTCGATATGCAGGTCGTGCCCGACCCGCCGGATGAGGTGCAGCATCTCCTCCCGCTGAACCGGGTCCAGGCCGTTGGTGGGCTCGTCGAGCAGGACCAGCTCAGGGTCGTGGGCGATGGCCTGGGCCAGCTTCACCCGCTGGCGCTGGCCGGTGGAGAAGGTCCCCACCTGGCGGAAGCGCTCCTCGCCCAGGCCCACCTCGAACAGCACGTCGCTGGCCCGCTCGGTGGCGGCCCGGTGGGGGAGTCCGTGCACCTCGGCCAGGTGGCGCACCACGTCGTGGGCCGTCATGTCGGGGGGCAGGGCGTCGTGCTCGGGGGCGTAGCCGACCTTGGCCCGCACCCGGGGCCCGAAGGTCCAGGGGTCCTGGCCCAGCACCTCGATGGTCCCGCCCTCGGGCCGGTGCAGGCCGAGGACCATGCCGAGCAGCGTCGTCTTGCCCGCCCCGTTGGCCCCCACCAGGCCGGTCACGCCGCGCTCGACGGTGAACGACGCGTCGTGCAGCGCCACCGTCGACCCCCACCGCTTGGTCAGGTGCTCGGCCCGCACGACCACCGCCGACTCGGTTCGGGCCACCGCGTGAGGGTAACCGGTGTCGCGCCCAGTGGGCGGCTGGACGCGTTTAGCGCAAAAAGGGCGCGGGAAAAGGTCCGTTCAGCCAAACGGCCCGCTCTCACATAAAGGAGCCCCGCTTGTGACACCAACCCCGCATTCCTCAGGGCGACAGGGCAAGACGGTGCTCTCGCTCTTGCTGGTGGCGGCCATGACCGTCTTCTTCTCCCTCTTCGCCACCCCCGCAGCGTCGGCCAACGGCGGCGGCCACGGCGACCAACATGGCGACCGGCACGGCGACCAGCAGGGCGACCACGGCCGTCGGGGCGGCAAGCAGCACGACCGCTCGGACGAGCGCTCGAACCACAAGGTGCGCAGCAACACCGCGGACCGCAACAACGGCTGCGGCAACGAGCAGGACCGCAACGACGACAACAACGGCTGGTGCGGCGGGCACGAGCACAACAACGCGGCCAAGGCCAGGGTGCAGGGGGCGGCCTTCGACCGGGGCTGCAAGTGCAACAAGGCCAACGTCGAGGCCGTGCACGAGGTGAAGCACGAGGAGACGGCCGTGCAGCCCGCCACCGAGGTCAAGCCGGTGGCCGTGCAGGGCGCGTCGTTCGACTGTGCCCACGCGGGCCGGGAGGCGGCGGCCGTGTTCAGCGCCTCGCTGGCCAAGAGCCTGGCCGGTCTGGCGGCCAAGGCCGAGACGCATGAGGCCAAGGCTGATGTGAAGGCGGCCAAGGCCGACGTGAAGGCGGCCAAGGCGGCGGCCAAGGCCGCGGCTGCGAAGGCCGCGGCTCAGGCCGCGGCGGCCAAGGCGACAGCCAATGCGGCCGCCGCGAACGCCGCTGGGGCGGCCCCGGCGGCGGCGACGACCCCGGCCGTCGTCCCCGCCTCGGCTGCGGCAGGCACCGCCGCCCCGGCCTCGGCCAACGGCGCCGTCCTCGGGACTGCGGCGGCCGCCCCGGCCCCGGCGACGGCAGCCAGCGCGGCTCCGGCCCCGGCGGCCACCGGCGCTGGCACTGGCACTGGCACTGAGGCGGCAGGCACGTCGGTCCTGGGCGCCACCATGACCCGCGGCGCGGCGGGCACGGGCACAGCCGGCACCGACACCGCCGTTCTGGGCACCACCCAGACCCGCAGTGCACCGGGGCTGCTGGCCCGCACCGGTGCGAACATCGTCTGGCTGGCCCTGTTCGGCCTGGCCCTGTGCGGCATCGGGCTGGCCGTCCTCAAGGCCCGGGCCCGGCCCGACCGCTTCTAACCCACAGCACGACTCACACACTGCACAACTGAGACACAGCACGACTGGAGGACGGGGCCCCGGAAACGGCGGCCCTGTCCTCCAAGTCGCGTCTGTACGCTGAGCGGCATGTCGAATGAGATGAAGCCCCGCTCGCGCGACGTCACCGACGGCTTCGAGCGGGCGCCCGCCCGGGCCATGCTCCGGGCCGTCGGGATGACCGACGACGACTGGGGCAAGCCCCAGGTGGGCGTGGCCTCGTCGTGGAACGAGGTCACCCCCTGCAACCTCCCGCTCGACCGGCTGGCCAAGCAGGCCAAGGAGGGTGTGCGGGCCGCGGGCGGCTTCCCCATCGAGTTCGTCACCATCGCGGTGAGCGACGGCATCTCCATGGGCCACGAGGGCATGCGGGCCAGCCTGGTCAGCCGGGAGGTCATCGCCGACTCGGTGGAGACCGTCATGCACGCCGAGCGCTTCGACGCGCTGGCCACCTTCGCGGGCTGCGACAAGTCGCTGCCGGGCATGCTCATGGCCGCGGCCCGCATCAACCTCCCGTCCGTGTTCCTCTACGGCGGGTCGATCCTGCCCGGCCGCATCCCCGGCGACCCCGAGGACCGGGCCCTCGACATCACGTCCGTCTTCGAGGCGGTCGGCGCCCGGGCCGTGGGCGCGCTGACGGACGAGGAGCTCTCCCTCATCGAGCGCCATGCCTGCCCCACCGAAGGCTCGTGCGCGGGCATGTTCACGGCCAACACCATGGCGTCGGTGGGCGAGGCCCTGGGCATGTCGCTTCCGGGCAGCGCCTCGCCCGCGGCCATCGACCCCCGCCGGGACGAGTTCGCCCGCCGCAGCGGCGAAGCCGTCGTCCGCCTGTTGGAACTGGGCATCCGGCCCCGGCAGATCATGACCAAGGAGGCGTTCGAGAACGCCATCGCCGTGGTCATGGCCCTGGGCGGCTCCACCAACGCCGTGCTGCATCTGCTGGCCATCGCCAACGAGGCCCGGGTCGACCTCACCCTCGACGACTTCGACCGGGTGGGCAGGCGCACGCCCCACATCGCCGACACCAAGCCCCACGGCAAGTACCACATGGTCGACGTGGACCGCATCGGCGGCGTCCCCGTGGTCATGCGCGAGCTGCTCGAGGCGGGCCTGCTCCACGGCGACTGCCTCACCGTCACCGGCAAGACGATGGCCGAGAACCTGGCCGAGCTCGACCCGCCCAAGCCCGACGGCGCGGTGATCCACCCCACCAGCACCCCCATCCACGTGGACGGCGGCATCGCCATCCTCAGCGGCTCGCTGGCGCCCAAGGGCGCGGTGGTGAAGGTGGCGGGCATCGACGTCGACCGCTTCGAGGGCGCCGCCCGCGTGTTCGACGGCGAGCAGGCCGCGCTGGACGAGGTGCTGGGCGGCCGCATCGAGCCGGGCACCGTCATGGTCATCCGCTACGAGGGGCCCAAGGGCGGCCCCGGCATGCGCGAGATGCTGGCCGTGACCGGGGCCATGAAGGGTGCGGGCCGGGGCGCCGACTGCGCCCTGCTCACCGACGGCCGCTTCAGCGGCGGGACCCACGGCTTCTGCATCGGTCACGTCGCCCCCGAGGCGGTGGACGGCGGCCCCATCGCCTTCGTCAACGACGGCGACCGCATCGTGATCGACGTGGCGGGCCGCACCATCGACCTCCTGGTCGAGCTGGCCGAGCTGGCCCGCAGGCAGTCCGGGTGGAAGCTGCCCGAGCCCCGCTACACCACCGGCGTGCTGGCCAAGTACGCCAAGCTCGTCACCGGGGCCGAGCGGGGCGCGGTCACCGAGCCGTAGCGGCCCGGTACACCCGCAGGAACTCGGCCGCCACGGCCGCGTGGCCCGCGGTGCTGGGGTGGAAGCCGTCCTGGGCCACCAGCGCAGGCGCCCGCCCGTCGCGCTGGGCAGCCAGGCCCGCGGCGTGCAGGTCGACCAGCTCGGCCCCCTCCTCCTGCACCACCCGGGCGATGGCCGCGTTGTAGCTCGCCACCGCACCGGCCGCCAGCGCCGCGTAGGGCCGGGCCGCGGGAAGGACCTCCAGGGGCGGCGTGTTGGCCACCAGCACCCGGGCCCGACCGCCCCGGCGCAGGGCCTTGACCAGCGTGCGCAACCGCCCCTCGTACTGCTCGGCCGAGACGAACTTCACGATGTCGTTGACGTTCAGCCACACCGTGGCCAGGTCGGCAGTGGCGGCCAGCGCCTTGGGCAGCTCCTGGTCGAGGGCCTGCTGCACCGTGGCCCCGCTGATGCCCACGTTGACGTAGCGCGACACGCCCACCGCGCCGGAGAACACCGCGGGCCAGGCCTGGG
>DASYMT010000306.1:0-6860 GCA_036008925.1 Acidimicrobiales bacterium
AGCGCATGTTCGTGCTGCGCCAGGGCGTGGGCGTCACCGCCTCGATCACGCCGTGGAACTTCCCGCTGGCCATGATCACCCGCAAACTCGGCCCCGCGCTGGCCGCAGGCTGCACCCAGGTCATCAAGCCCGCCCGGGAGACGCCGCTGACGGCCATGGCCCTGTGCGGCCTGGCCCAGGAGGCGGGCTTCCCGCCCGGCACCGTCAACCTGGTGACCGGCCCGGCCGCCACCATCGCGGAGACGTGGTTCGCCGACCTGGCGGTGCGCAAGGTGTCCTTCACCGGCTCGACCGAGGTGGGCCGGCGGCTCATCGAGCTTTCGGCCCAGAACGTGACTCGGCTGTCGCTTGAGCTGGGCGGCCATGCGCCGGTCATCGTGTTCCCCGACGTGGACGTGGCCGAGGCCGCGGCCGAGGCGGTGCGCGGGAAGTTCCGCAACAGCGGCCAGTCCTGCATCTCCCCCAACCGCTACTACGTGCACGACGACGTCTACGACGACTTCGTAGACGCCTTCAGCGAGGCCAGCCGGGGCCTGTGCGTCGGCGTCGGCACCGAGGCGGGCGTGCACGTCGGCCCGCTCATCGACGACGCGGCGGTGGCCAAGGCCTTCGAGCACATCGAGGATGCGGTGGCGCGCGGCGGCAAGGTGACGACTGGCGGGTCGACCATCGACATGGGCGCCGGGTACACCAACCGGTTCTTCGAGCCGACCGTCATCGCCAACGCCTCGCACGACGCGCTGGTGTGCCGGGAGGAGACGTTCGCCCCGGTGGCGCCCATGGTCCGCTTCACCGACGAGGCCGACGTGATCCGCATGGCCAACGACACCGTCTACGGGCTGGCGTCGTACTTCTTCACCCGCGACATCGGACGGGTCATGCGCGTGGCCGAGGGCCTCGAGTACGGCATCGTCGGCATCAACGACTGCCTGCCCTCCACCGCCCAGGCGCCGTTCGGCGGCGTCAAGCAGAGCGGGCTCGGCCGTGAGGGCGGCCACTTCGTCATGGACGAGTACACAGAGGTCAAGTACCTCTCCATCCGGATTTAGAGAGGCAAAATCGCAATGGTCAAGGTCATCCTCCAGCTCTACCCGGTCATCCCGGCGACCCGGCAGGAGCGCATCGACAACCGGCCCATCGGCCGTCACGCGGCCCGCTACCAGAGCGTGCTGCGGGACTGGCACGACGTGGTGCGCGCCGCCGACGACATGGGCCTGTGGGGTGTGGGCACCATCGAGCACCACTTCCATTCGGAGGGGTACGAGGTGGGCCCGAACCCGGGTCTGCTGGACGCGTACTGGGCGGCCATCACCAAGAACATCCGGGTGGGCCAGCTCGGTTATGTGATGAGCGCCCAGAACCCGCTTCGGGTGGCCGAGGACACCGCCATCATCGACCACCTGGCCCGGGGCCGGTCGTTCGTCGGGTTCGCCCGCGGCTACCAGTCGCGCTGGACCAACATCTTGGGCCAGCACCTCGGGGCCAAGGCCACCCTGTCGCCCAGCGGCCTGTCGGCCGAGAAGCTGGCCGAGTGGACCGACGCCGAGCGGGAGCGGCGGATCGCCGAGGACCGAACGAACCGGGACGTGTTCGAGGAGCAGGTCGACCTGGTCCTCAAGGCGTGGACGCAGTCCACCATCGAGTCCAACACCGGCCGCTGGCAGATCCCGTTCCCGTACGACGAGGGCATCGATTGGACGATGACCGCCACGCGGGAGATGGGCGCCATCGACGAGATGGACGAGAACAACCGCATCCGCCGGGTGTCGGTCGTGCCCGCGCCGCTGACGCAGCCGCACCCCCCGGTGTTCGTGTCGTCGAACGCCAGCCGGGAGACGGTCGAGTACTGCGGGCGGCGGGGCTTCATCCCCACCTACTTCTCCACCATCGATCGGGCGGCCGAGTACGCCGCCGCCTATGTCGACTCGGCGGCCGAGGCCGGGCGCAAGGTCCCCTACGGCAAGAACCAGGCCATCGTGCGCTGGGGCCAGATCGAGGACACCGAGGCCAAGGCCCGGCAGGCCGTCGTGGACTACGACGTCGACATCTTCCGGGACCTGTACGCGGGCACCACGCCCATGCGCTTCGACGAGAAGGACCCGGTGCAGTCGGTCCTCAACTCGGGCCTGTGGGTGGTGGGCGACGTGAACCAGGTGCGGGACCAGTACGTGGAGATGTGGGAGAAGATGCCGAGCGAGTACCTGGTGCTGATCTACCACTTCGCCCAGCAGCCCAAGGAGAGCGTGATCAAGAACCTGGAGTTGTTCATGGAGCACGTCAAGCCGTCGATCGACAAGATCAGCGAGGCGGCCTACGGCTCCGAGGAGGGGGCGGCGTGAGCGCGGCCTCTGGTGCTCTGGAAGGCGGGCGGGCGGTCGTCACCGGCGGGTCGCGCGGCATCGGCCGAGCCATTGCCGAGCAGTTGGCCGCCGCGGGCTGTTCCGTCGTCGTGGGCGGGCGCGATGCCGAGGCCCTGTTGCAGACGGTGAAGGCGATCGAGTCGGCGGGCGGCACTGCGTCGGCTGTCGGCCTGGACGTGACGGACGACGACTCTGTCTCGGCCTTCGCCGCGGCCGCGGTCGACGCGCTGGGCGGGCCGCCCACGGTGTTGGTCAACAATGCAGGCGTCTACAAGGCGGGTCGCTTCGAGGACATCCCGATGGCCGAGTGGCAGCGGGTGATGGACGTCAACCTGTTCGGCATCGTGCGGGTGACGCAGGCGTTCCTGCCCGGGATGGTGGAGGCGGGAGGCGGCAACATCGTCAACATCGCCTCGTCGGCCGGCAAGTGGGCGTCGCTGTACCAGAGCCCGTACAACGCCTCGAAGCACGCGGTGATCGGGCTGACCCGGTGCCTGGCGTTGGAGAACGCCAAGACCGGCGTCGTCGTCACGGCCGTGTGCCCCGGCTTCGTGGACACCGGCCTGCTGCTGGAGAGCGAGCTGGCCGACGTCTACGGCATGACCAAGGAAGGGCTGCGGGAGATGGCCGAGACCCGCTCGCCCATCGGCCGGCTCACCACGCCCGACGAGGTGGCCGAGCTGGTGCTGTACCTCTCCGGGCCAGGCGCGGCGCCTGCCACCGGCCAGTCGTACTCGATCACCGGCGGCCTGCTCTTCGTCTAGCTCGGCTGGCTTTTGCCCTTCCGCCACGGTCTCCCGGCTCCCCCCGCCGGGATTGGGGCCCTGGGGCGGCGCGATCGGACCCCCGCGCCACCCCAGGCCCCTTGCCTCCTCGCCGTCTGGAGGACATGGCGCGCCGTTTCCACGCGGTATGTCCTCCAGACCGCGGTCGGACGGGGCGGGCGAGGCGCGACCGAAAGGATCAGAAGGCGGCGTTAGCGTCGCAACCGGGCGTCGACGCCGGGCCGGCGCGCACACTGCACCGCGTGACCACTCCCGACGTGCAGGTGATGCGCCCCGACGACCTGTCGGACAACACGCCGCAGACCAGCGGGCTCCAGCGGTTCGAGGCCATCAGCTCCAAGCTGTCCGGCTCGCAGAAGCTGTGGATGGGCCTCAGCATCCTGCCCCCCGGCAGCAAGACAGGCGTCCACCACCACGGCGAGTCGGAGACGGCCCTCTACGTCCTGTCGGGGATCGGCCGCTGGTGGGTGGGCGAGCACCTCGACCAGGCCCGCGAGGCCCACCCCGGCGACTTCGTGTTCATCCCGCCCGAGGTCGTGCACTGGGAGGAGAACGGCAGCGACACCGAGCCGGTCCACATGATCGTGGCCCGCTCCACCCAGGACGCCGTCGTCGTGAACCTGGACGACGGGCCGGGCCACACATGAGCACCAACAAGCCACCCAAGGTCGCCATTGTCGGCGGCTCCCTCGGGGGCCTGACCGCGGCCCTGGTGCTGAAGGACATCGGCTGCCGGGTCGACGTCTACGAGCGCAGCGCCACCCGCCTGCACAGCCGGGGCGCGGGCATCGTGCTGCACGAGTCCACCGAGCGCTACTTCGTCGAGCACAACGTCCTCGACCTGGACGAGATCAGCGTGGCCGCCGACCGCTGCCGCTACTTCGACGCCGCGGGCAACGTCACGTTCGACGGCCCCCGGCCCCACCGCTTCACCACCTGGAACACGCTCTACAACGCGCTGCTCGGCTGCCTGGACGAGGCCGACTACCACCTGGGCCAGTCGATGACGGCCCTCGACCCCGACAACGCGGCCATCACCTTCGACTCCGGCCTCACCACACAAGCCGACCTCGTCCTCTGCACCGACGGCATCTCCTCCACCGCCCGCAGCCTCCTGTCGCCCGAGACCGAGGCCAAGTACGCGGGCTACATCGGCTGGCGGGGCCTGGCCCCCGAGCACGACGTCAAGCCCGAGACCTACGACAAGCTCAAGGACGCCCTCACCTACGCGGGCATCCCCGAGAGCCACATCGTCCTCTACGCCTGCCCCAGCCCCGACGACCCCGAGGCGCGGGCGGTCAACTGGGTCTGGTACCGCAACGTCGAGCCCGACGACCTGCCCGCCCTCATGACCGACAAGACGGGCTACACCCACGCCATCTCCCTCCACGCGGGCGGCGTGCAGGACCGCTACGTCGAGCAGCTCAAGGCCGACGCGGCCCGGGACTGGCCCGACTTCCTGGCCGAGGTCGTGCAGCAGACGGCCCAGCCCTTCATCCAGGTCATCACCGACGTGACCATCCCCCGCATGGTCTACGGCCGCACCGTCATCATGGGCGACGCCGCCTTCGCGGCCCGGCCCCACGCGGCGGCGGGCACGGCCAAGGCGGCCGAGGACGCGTGGAAGCTGGCCGACGCCCTCACCGCGGCCGACCTCGACGTGGACCTGGCCCTGGAGAAGTGGGAGCCGACCCAGCTCGACCTGGGCCGCAGCGTGATTGCACGTACACAAGCAATCGGGACGAAGTACCAGTTCTCGGGCGACTGGGAGCCGGGGGAGAAGTTCTTGGAGTTCGGCCTCTACGGGCCGGGCCGGTGAGCGGCGAGAAGGGGCCTAGCCTGATGTCCATGGACGGCGGTCTGGACCTCGAGCAGCGGGCCCGGGCCGACCTGTTGCGCGAGGGCGCAAGCGCACCCCGCCGCAGCACTGGCGACCTGGAGGCGGTCCTGGCCGTGGCCGAGGCCATCGCCGCGGCCGACGACATGGACGCCACCCTGCGAGTGGTGGCCGACGCGGCCGCCCGCCTCCTGCGCTGCCAGGCCGCGGCCGTCCTCCTGCTCGACGAGTACCGCCCCGACACCCTGCGCCTGGTGGCCGCCTTCGGCCTGAGCGAGCGCTATGTGGCCGCCCTCACCGGGGCCAAGCGCATCGAGGTGAACAGGAGCCCGTCGGGGGTGGCGCTCACCTCGGGCCGGCCCGTCGTCGTGCGCGACGCCCATACCGAGCCGCTCATCGCCCCCTGGCGGGAGCTGGCCGACGCCGAGGGCTATCGGGCCATGGTCTCCGTGCCCCTCGTGGTGGGCGACACCGCCCTGGGCGTCCTCAACCTCTACCACTGGTCGCCCGCCGCGATCAGCCACGAGCGCCTGCGCCTGCTGGTCGCGCTGGCGGGCCACGCGGCCATCGCCATCCACAACGCCCGCCTGCGCCAGACGGCCGAGCGCCAGGTCGACGCCCTGCGCACCATGGTCGTGTCCCTGCGGGCCCAGACGCACGAGTTCTCCAACCGCCTCCACGCCATCGGCGGCCTGCTGGCCCTGGGCGAGGTGGACGAGGCCCGCCGCTTCACCTCCGAGCTCCAGGCCGCCTTCGACGAGCGCACTGCGGCCATCACCGACCGCATCCACGAGCCCGTGCTGGCGGGCTATCTGGTGGCCCAGCTCAGCGCGGCCGACGCGGCGGGCGTGGACCTCACCGTCGACCCCGGCACCAGCTTGGCCGACCGCCCGACGGGCATGGACGCCACCACGCTCGTCACCCTGGTCGGCAACCTGCTGCGCAACGCGGTGGAGGCGGTGGACGGGCTGCCGGAGCGACGCCGCCGGGTGCGCTTCAAGGCCACCCAGACGTCCAGGCGCACCCGCGTCGTGGTGAGCGACCGGGGCGAGGGCTTCGGCCCCGAACCCGACGCCTGGTTCACCGAAGGGGCCAGCTCCAAGCCCGGCAATCTGGGCGTGGGCCTGGCCCTGGTCAAGACCATCGTCGACGCGGTGCAGGGCCGCATCGTGTTGGCCCGGGACGGCCGGGGTTGGACCACGGTGACCGTCGACCTGCCTGGCGCGGGCAAGCGTCGATGACCACTGGCGCGGGCAAGCGCCGATGAGCGACCACACGCCCCGCTACCGCGTCGTCATCGTGGAGGACGACCCCATGGTCGCCTCCATCCACCGGCGCTGGATCGACGCGGCGGGCGGCTTCGAGGTGGTCGACGTGGTGCCCTCGGCCGAGCTGGCCGCGGCCCGCCTGGTGCAGGCCGACGTGGACCTGGTCATCCTCGACCTGTCGTTGCAGGGCGCGTCGGGCATCGAGCTGTTGCGCAGGCTGCGGCGCTCCACCACCAAGGTCGACGTCATCGTGGTCACCGCGGCGCGCGAGCCCGCCACGGTGGAGGCGGTCACCCACCTCGGCGTGGTCGACTACCTGGTGAAGCCGTTCCGAGAGGAGCGCTTCCAGCAGGCCATGGCCTCCTTCGCCGCCCGCCGGGCCGGGTTGGCCCGCGAGCAGCTCTCGCAGGCCGACATCGACCGGCTGCGGGGCGGCGCCACCATGACCCGGGCCACGCCCAAGGGCATCTCGCCCGCCACCCTCGAACGGGTGCACGAGGTCCTGCGCACGGCCGACGGGCCGGTCACCGCCTCGCAGGTGGGCGAGCGCATGGGCGTCTCGCGGGTGGTGGCCCGGCGCTACCTCGAGCACCTGTTGGAGACGGGCCGG
>DASYMT010000307.1:0-2395 GCA_036008925.1 Acidimicrobiales bacterium
CCTGGCCTTCTGGCGCACGGCCGAGCAGGAGCTGGACTACCGCCGCTTCTTCGACATCAACACCCTCATCGCCCTGCGCATGGAGGACCCCCAGGTCTTCGACGACACCCACTCGCTGGTGTTGGAGTGGGTGGGCGACGGCGTGCTGGACGGCCTGCGCATCGACCACCCCGACGGCCTGCGCGACCCCACCCAGTACCTGCGGCGCCTGGCCGACGCCAGCGGCGGCGCGTGGGTGGTGGTGGAGAAGATCCTGGAGCCGGGGGAGCGGCTTCCGGGCCCGTGGAAGGGCCTGACCGCAGGGACCACCGGCTACGACTTCCTCAACCGGGTGGGCGGGCTGTTCGTCGACCCCGCGGGCGAGGAGCCGTTGACCCGGTTGTACGAGGCGGTGATCGGGGAGCCGGTCGACTATGACGCGCTGGTGCTGGCCAAGAAGCACAAGGTGCTGGACGAGGCCCTGGCCGCCGACCTCACCCGCCTCACTGCCCTGTTCGTGGACGTGTGCGAGCACCACCGCCGGTACCGGGACTACACCCGGCGGGAACTGCGTCAGGTGTTGAAGGAGGTGATCGCGGGCTTCCCCGTGTACCGCACCTACATCACGCCGGGGTCGCCCGTCTCCGAGGCCGACGTGGCCGTGGTGACCGAGGCCGTCGAGTCGGCGTGGGAGCGGCGGCCCGACCTCGACGCCGACCTGTTCCGCTTCCTGCGCGACCTGCTGCTGCAGCCGGTGTCGGGCGGGACCGAGGAGGAGCTGGCCGCCCGCTTCCAACAGCTCACGGGCCCGGTGATGGCCAAAGGGGTGGAGGACACCGCCTTCTACGTCTACAACCGGCTGGTCTCGCTCAACGAGGTGGGCGGGCATCCGGGGCACTTCGGCACGTCGGTCGAGGCCTTTCACGCGGCCATGGCTGAGGCCCAGCGGGAGTGGCCCGCGGCCATGCTCGCCACGTCGACCCACGACACCAAGCGCAGCGAGGACGTGCGGGCCCGCATCTCGGTGCTGTCGCAGTACCCGGAGCAGTGGGCCGCGGTCGTGCAGGACTGGCTGGCCCGGCACCCCGGCCCCGAGCCCAACACCGCCTACCTCTTCTACCAGTCGCTCGTCGGCGCGTGGCCGTGGTCGGCCGATCGGGCCGCGGCCTACATGGAGAAGGCGACCAAGGAGGCCAAGACCCACACGTCGTGGACCAGCCCAGACCCGGCATTCGACCAGGCGGTGGCCGAGTTCGTGCGGGGCGTGTTCGACGATGCCGCGCTCATGGCCGAGGTGGAGCGGTTCGTGGCGCCGCTGGTCGGGCCGGGGCGGGTCAACTCGCTGGCCCAGGCCCTGGTGCGCCTCACCGCGCCCGGCGTGCCCGACACGTACCAAGGTCAGGAGCTGTGGGACCTATCCATGGTCGACCCCGACAACCGCAGGCCGGTCGACTACGAGGGGCGCCGCGCGCTGCTGGCCCGGCTGGACGAGGGCATGGCGGCGCAAGACGTGCTGGCCCAGTCGGACACGGGGCTGCCCAAGCTGCTGGTGACCTCCCGGGCACTGCGGCTGCGGCGGGACCGGCCCGAGCTGTTCACGTCGTACACGGCGTTGTCGGCCCCTTCGGGCGTGGTGGCGTTCAGCCGGGGCGGGGCGGTGACGGTGGTGCCGCGGCCGGGGGCGCGAGAGGGTGCGGTCGAATTGCCCGACGGCGCATGGAGGAACGTGTTCACGGGGGAGGAATGGGGCGGCGGCCCGGTGACGGTCGCCGGACTGCTGGGGCGGTTCCCGGTGGCGCTTCTGGAGGCGGTGTGACGACATTCCGTGTGTGGGCCCCGACGCCCGAGTCGGTGGCCGTGGAGGTGGGCGGCGAGGTGGTGCCCATGGTGCGGGTGGACGACCGGGGCCACTATGAGGCCGAGGTTGACTGGGCCGAGAGGGAGGCCGCGTACCGCTTCGTGCTCGACGGCGAGGCCCGGCCCGACCCGCGGTCGCCCTGGCAGCCTGCCGGGGTCGACGGGCCGAGCCGGGTGGTGGACCACGCCGCCTTCCCGTGGACCGACGAGGGGTGGCGGGGCGTCCACCTGCCCTCGGCCGTGGTCTACGAGCTGCACGTCGGGACGTTCACCGAGGAGGGCACCTTCGAGGCCGTCATCCCCCGGCTCGACCACCTGGTGTCGCTCGGCGTCGATGTGGTGGAGCTGCTGCCGGTGGCCGAGTTCTCGGGGTCCCGGGGGTGGGGCTACGACGGCGTGGACCTGTACGCCCCGCATCACGCCTACGGCGGGCCGAACGGGCTGAAGAAGCTGGTGGACGCCTGCCACCACCGGGGCCTGGGCGTGGTGCTCGACGTGGTCTACAACCACTTGGGGCCGGCCGGGAACCACCTGTCCCGGTACGGCCCCTACTTCACCG
>DASYMT010000308.1:0-4323 GCA_036008925.1 Acidimicrobiales bacterium
CCCAAGCTGTCGGGCCTCGGCCTCGACCAGCTCGACGCCGTGCGTGAGCGCGAGGCGGCGGGCAAGAGCCGCTCGTCGGTGCTCAGCCGCATCGACGAGCGCATCGCGGCCTTGGAGGCTGAAGACGCGGCCGCGGCAGCAGCACCCGCGGCGACGGCCGCGGGTGGGAACGACGACTCGATCGACGACCTCATCGAGGACTACGACCAGCTCAGTGTGAACCAGATTCTGCCCCTGCTGGGCGAGCTGGACGAGGACGAGTTGGAGGACGTGGCCGCCTACGAGGAGGACCACAAGAACCGGGCGTCCGTCCTCGACCGCATCGACTCGCTGCTCGAGGGCGAGGCCCCGGCGCCCGCCCCGGCCAAGAAGTCGGCGGCCAAGAAGACGGCGGCCCCGGCCAAGAAGTCGGCGGTGAAGAAGGCGGCGGCCCCCGCCAAGAAGACGGCGGCCAAGAAGTCGGCCGCCCCGGCCAAGAAGGCCGCAGCCCCGGCCAAGAAGGCCGCGGCGCCCGCCAAGAAGGCGGCGGTGAAGAAGGCGGCGGCGCCCGCCAAGAAGACGGCGGTGAAGAAGTCGGCCGCCCCGGCCAAGAAGACCGCCGCCAGGAAGCGCTGACCCCTCCCACCCCCCACCCTTCCCCCTGTCTGGAGGACATAGCGCGCCAAAACCACGCGGTATGTCCTCCAGAGCGGCCGAACAGCCGCCGGCAACAGGGCGTCAGTCGAGGTCGGGGGTGGGCAGGTCGTAGAAGTCGAGGGGGCCGTCCATCAGGGTCATGAACCGCTCCCGCAGCGGGCTGGCCTCGGTCGACGCCTCGTGCTTGCGGGCCTCGGCCTCCGACGTGAAGTAGTTCACCGTGGTGAACCCGCCGCCGTCGCCGTGCCAGGCGATGACCATGCCCAGGTGGTCGGGCCGCTCCTCGCGCAGCGAGGCCTCCAACTCGGGGATCTGCTTGCGCATCTCGGCCTGGTCCTTGGCCCGGCCCTGCATGACCTGCACGAAGCCCGCCTCGTTCGACCCGCCCCCCAGCATGGTGTCGACCTCGGTGCAGTTCTGGAACACCACGTCGCCGTCGTAGCCCTTGGCCGTCTCGTTCCACCACGCCGACTGCTCGGGCCGGTCGCTGTTGGCCGCGGCGGCGGCTTCGGACTCGAAGCGGGCGACGGTGATGGCCCGGCCGTCGGGCGTGACCCCGCGGGTGACGCCGAGGAAGCCCGCAGCCCCGGGCTTGATCTCCGCCTGCCACCTGTCGCCTTGGCGCTGGAGCAGATCGGCGTCGGCGACCTTGCCGGTGATGACCTGGATCAACATGAAAGAACCCCCTCGGGATCGGTTGCCCAACCGTACGCCTCCATCGAGGCGCCTGCTCAGGGGGCCTTCGACAGCCCGATGTGGATGGCCCGCCCGTCAGGCAGCTCGCCCCGGTGGGGGTCGGCCAGCGGCCCGTCGAGCACCAGCTCCAGGGCCAGCGTCTCGGCCATCACGTAGTCCCGGTGGGCGGCCACCGCCGCGCCCACGTCGTGGTGATGACCCACGTCGATCACCAGGTGGATGCGGTCGGACACGTGCAGCCCCGACTCCTTGCGGGCCACCTGCACCAGCCGTACCACGTCGCGGGCCAGGCCCTCGGCCTCCAACTCGGGCGTGACGGCCGTGTCGAGGACGACCAGGCCGGCGTCGCCGGGAAGGGCCCGGGCAGAGGCAGGGTCGGCGGGGGTGAGGCGCAGCGTGAACTCGTCGGCCGCCAGCACCCGGTCGCCCACCGTCACCGTCCCGTCGGACGCCCGGGTCCACTGGCCGGACCGGACCGCGCCCAGCACCTTTTGCGTGTCGGGCCCAAGCCGCGGCCCCAGCACCGCCATGTTGAGCGACAGCACCAGCTCGCCCGCGTCGCCCACGTCGTCGGTGAGCACCACCGAGCGCACGTTGACCTCGTCGGCGATGAGCGACTCGAACCCGGCCAGCCCGGCCGCGCCCGGCGCAGCCACGGTCAGCCTGGGCAGCGGCAGCCGCACCCGCAGCCGCCGCTCCTTGCGCACCGACAGCCCGGCCGAGCACACCTCGCGGGCCAGGTCCATCGACGCCACCAGCCCGTCGTCGGTCGGCAGCGCGTCCACCGTGGGCCAGTCGGCCAGGTGCACCGAGCGGGCCCCGGTCAGGCCCCGGTACACGGCCTCGGTGGTGAGCGGCAGCAGCGGCGCGGCCACCCGGCACAGCACCTCGAGCACGGTGTAGAGCGTGTCGAAGGCGTCGTGGTCCCCTGCCCAGAACCGGTCCCGCGACCGGCGGATGTACCAGTTGTTCAGCGCGTCCAGGAACGACACCACCGACGCGCACGCGCCCGACAGGTCGTAGGCGTCCATGCGCTCGCCCACGTCCGACACCAGCCTGCCGGTCTTGGCCAGCACGTAACGGTCGAGCACCCCCGGCGCGTCGGTCCGCCACACGGCCTGGTACCCCTCGGTGTTGGCGTAGAGCGAGAAGAAGTACCAGGCGTTCCAGATGGGGTTGAGCACCTGGCGGACGGGCTCGGCCATGGCCTTGCGCTCCACCACCAGGTCCTGGCCCCGCAGCCCGGCCGACGACAGCAGGGCCCAGCGCATGGCGTCGGCGCCCAGCTCGTTGAAGACCTCGATTGGGTCGGGGTAGTTGGCCAGCCGCTTCGACAGCTTGCGCCCGTCGTGGCCGAGCAGCACGCCGTGGGCCACGCAGTTGGAGAACGCGGGGCGGTCGAACAGGGCGGTGGACAGCACGTGCAGCGTGTAGAACCAGCCCCGCGTCTGGCCCACGTACTCGCAGATGAAGTCGGCCGGGAAGTGGCCCTCGAACCACTCCTTGCTCTCGAACGGGTAGTGCACCTGGGCGAACGGCATGGAGCCCGACTCGAACCAGCAGTCGAGCACGTCCTCGATGCGCCGCATGGTGGACTGGCCGGTGGGGTCGTCCGGGTTGGGGCGGGTGAGCTCGTCCACCGCGGGCCGGTGCAGGTCGGTGAGGCGCACGCCGAAGTCCCGCTCCAACTCGTCGAGCGAGCCGTACACGTCGATGCGCGGGTAGTCGGGGTTGTCGGACTTCCATACCGGGATGGGCGAGCCCCAGAACCGGTTGCGGGAGATGGACCAGTCCCGGGCCGACTCCAGCCACTTGCCGAAGGCCCCGTCGCGCACGTGCTCGGGCACCCAGCCGATCTCCTGGTTGAGCTCGAGCATCCGCTCCTTGATGGCGGTGACGCGCACGAACCAGGACGACACCGCCTTGTAGATCAAGGGCGTGTCGGTGCGCCAGCAGTGCGGATACGAGTGGAGATAGGAGTCGTGGCGGACGATGGCCCCCTTCTCCTTGAGGGCCTTGATGATCGGAGCGTTGGCGTCGAAGACCTGGAGGCCTGCGAAGTCGGGCACGTCGGCCGTGAAGCGGCCCTGACTGTCGACCGGCACCACCAGGGGGATGCCGTTGGCCTCGCACACCCGCTGGTCGTCCTCGCCGAAGCCGGGGGCCATGTGCACCACGCCGGTGCCGTCCTCGGTGGAGACGAAGTCGCCCTCCAGCACCCGGAAGGCGTTGGGCACCTCGGCGAAGTAGCCGAACAGCGGCGTGTAGCTGCGGCCCACCAGCTCGCGCCCGAGCACAGACCCCACCGCCGAAGCGCTCGCCAGCTCCTTCTCGTACTTGGCCGCGGTGGCCGCGCCCACGATGTACCGAACGCCCGACTCCTCGTACACCGAGTACTCGATGTCCGGGCCCACGGCCAGGGCCAGGTTCGACGGCAGCGTCCACGGCGTGGTGGTCCACACCAAGACCTTCTCGCCCGTCTCCAGTTGGAACAAGACGGTCACGGCCGGGTCCTGGCGCTCGCGGTAGGCGTCGTCCTGGCGGGTCTCGAAGTTGGACAGCGGCGTCTCGCACTCCCAGCAGTACGGCAGCACCCGGTAGCTCTCGTACAACAGGCCCTTGTCGTAGAGCTGCTTCTGGGCCCACATGACGCTCTCCATGTAGCTGAGGTCCATGGTCTTGTAGTCGTCGGCCATGTCGACCCAGCGGGCCTGGCGGGTCACGTAGTCGTCCCATTCGCCCGCCGTGTTGTCGACCAGTGAGCGGCAGTAGGCGTTGAAGCGGTCCACGCCGTAGTCGAGGATCTGCTGGCGGCCCGACAGGCCGAGGTCCCGCTCGGCCGCCATCTCGGCGGGCAGTCCGTGGCAGTCCCAGCCGAAGCGGCGCTCCACCCGGCGGCCCCGCATGGTGTGATACCGGGGCACCGCGTCCTTGACGTAGCCGGTGAGCAGGTGGCCGTAGTGGGGCAGGCCGTTGGCGAAGGGCGGCCCG
>DASYMT010000309.1:0-1739 GCA_036008925.1 Acidimicrobiales bacterium
CTTCGACATCCCCGACCACATCATCGAGCTGGTCGAGGCCTAACGCAGCACGGAGGTTCACATGGGCAAGCCGCAGGTGGGTGAGGTCGCCCCCGACTTCACCCTGCCGGGGACCGGCGGGCGTTCCTATTCGCTGTCCGAGTTCCGCGGCAAGCCCGTGGTGCTCGTCTTCTATCCGGGCGACAACACGCAGGTCTGCACCACCCAGCTCAACTCGTACTCGACCGACATCGACCAGTTCGAGGGGCTGGGGGCGCAGGTGCTGGCCATGTCACCCCAGTCGGTGCAGTCGCACGAGGACTTCTCGTGCAAGCAGGGCGGGTTCAAGTTCCCGCTGCTGGCCGATGAGGACAAGGCAGTGGGGCAGGAGTACGGGATCGTGGGGCCGCTGGGGTTCTACCGGCGCTCGGTCTTCGTGGTCGACGCCGCGGGTGTGCTGCGCTACGTGCACCGAAGCTCGCACGGCCTGAACTTCAAGCGCACCGACGCCCTCGTCGCCGCCGTCAAGGACGCCACCCCCTAGCAGCCCCCCACCTCGCGTTTCCACAGGCACTGTCCCTGTGGAAACGCGAGATGGAGGCCCGCATCCACCACCCCGGCCCGTCGTCCCACTACTCTCGAACGCATGTTCGTGCTGGGCATCGACCCCGGGGTGTCCCGCTGCGGGTACGGCGCGGTCCGGCGGGTCCGCCCCGGCGCGCCGTTCGAGGCGGTGCGGGCGGGCGTCATCACCACCCCGCCGTCCGACCCCCTGCCTGACCGGCTGGCGGCGCTGCTGGGGGAGCTGCGGCTGCTGCTCGACGAGCTGCGCCCCGACGCGGTGGTGGTCGAGCGGGTGTTCTTCCAGACCAACGTGCGCACGGCCATGTCGGTGGGCCAGGCCAGCGGGTTGGCGCTGGCCTCGGCCGCGGCGGCCGGGTGTCAGGTGGCCCAGTACACGGCCAACGAGGTCAAGCAGGCGGTGGCGGGCTACGGGGCCGCGTCCAAGGACCAGGTGCAGCGCATGGTGCAGTCGATCCTGGGCCTGGCCGACAAGCCCAAGCCGCCCGACGCGGCCGACGCCCTGGCCCTGGCCCTGTGCCACCTCACGCTGGCCCCCCTGCTCAGCCGGATCGCGCAGGCCACCGCGTGATCGGGTCGCTGCGGGGGACGCTGCTCGACCGGTGGCAGACGGGCGAGGTGCTGGTGGAGGCCGGGGGCGTGGGCTACCGGGTGCACGTCCCCGTGTCCGCCCTGGGCTCGATGGGGGACTTGGGCGACCCCGTGTTCCTGCACGTGCACACCCACGTCCGCGAGGACGCCATCGTGCTGTACGGCTTCCCGGCCCGGGAGGAGCGGGCCTGCTTCGAGGCGCTGCTCGGCGCCCACGGGGTGGGCCCCGCCCTGGGGCTGGCCATCCTGGCCGCCCACTCGCCCGCCTCGCTGGCCCGGGCCCTGGCCACCGACGACGTCGAGGCGCTCACCCTCGTGCCCGGCGTGGGCAAGAAGACGGCGGCCCGGCTGCTGGTCGAGCTGAAGGCCCGGCTGGACATCGACCTGGACACCGACCTCATCGCCATCGGCCCGTCGAGCTCGTCGGTGCCCGCGGGCGCCCGGGCCGAGGTGCGGGCCGCGCTGTCCGGGCTCGGCTACGGCCCCGACGAGGTGCGCCTGGCCACCCAGGCCCTGCCCGACGACGGCCCGGTCGAGGACATGCTCAAGACCGCCCTGCGCCAACTGGCGGCGGCCCGGTGACCCCG
>DASYMT010000310.1:0-6015 GCA_036008925.1 Acidimicrobiales bacterium
CGGCAGCGCGGCGGAGGAGCTGGCCCGTCGCATCGGCCGCACCATCCCGCTGATGCACTCGTCGGGCGCCATGGGCACCGCCGCGGCCCAGCGCTGGAAGACGCAGGTGAACGAGAACGCCAAGGCGCCCGCCTTCTGGGCCGTGCAGCCCGAGCTGTGCCACAACGAGGTGGCCGGGTGGGGCCAGCACGGCGACGTCACCCGGCAGGTTCTGTCGCTCATCAAGCTGCGCCACGACAACGAGCATCCGCAGATCATGCGCCGCTTCGAGCTGGTCGACGACCTGGTGCGCGAGGTGGTGGCGGGCATCGAGGAGGTGCGGGCCGAGGGCGAGGGCGACCTGGCCCAGCTCCTCGACCTCATCCTGTTCGGCGACTTCGTGTCGCTGCACATGGCCTATCAAGAGGGGATCGACCCCGGCCCGGTCGACGCCCTGGTGCAGGTCAAGCAGCGGCTCACCGAGGGCTGAGCCGAGGCGCTTGCGTTGATCCGGGCCACGTTCGAGCTGGAGCCGCACGGCTCGGCCGAGGCGCTGGCCGTGGAGGAGTCGATCGGCCTGCCCGCGGGCCCGTCGTTCGTGCGGGGCTCGGTCGTGTCGGAGGCCGACGGGGTGGCCGTGCTGGAGTTCCCGCCCTCCAACTGGGGCCGCAACCTGCCCATGCTGCTGTCCGCGCTGGTGGCGGGGGAGGGGGTCGAGACCCGGGGGTTCACCCGGTGCCGGCTGATCGGCCTCGACCTGCCCCGGGGGCTGCT
Organism: Acidimicrobiales bacterium; assembly: GCA_036008925.1. GTDB lineage: Bacteria > Actinomycetota > Acidimicrobiia > Acidimicrobiales > JAUTXP01 > DASYMT01. The sequence goes on from DASYMT010000310.1 coordinate 754, forward strand.
GCCGGGTCCCGCCTTCAACCCGCTGCGGGGGGTCGGCGTGGGCGTGATCTTCAAGCCCTCGCTGGGGCTGCGGCCGCCCCAGTTGGCCGCCCTGGCCGCGTCCCTGGCCGAGTCGGGCGCGCTGCTCGTCAAGGACGACGAGCTGCTGGGCGACCCGGACTGGTGCCCGCTGTTCGAGCGGGTGAAGGCGGTGTCGTCGGTGCTCGGCCCGTCCGTCCTCTACACGCCCAACATCACCGGGCCCTCGGGGTCGCTCTTGACCCGGGCCTACCGGTGCGTGGAGCTGGGGGCCACCGGGCTGATGGTCAACGCCTTCACCCAAGGGCTCGACTCGGTGCTGGCCCTGCGCGACGCCGACCTGGGCGTGCCGGTCTTCGCCCACCGGGTGGGCTCTGGGCCGTGGGCCCGAGGGTCGCGGTTCGGGGTCTCGGGCGCGGTGCTGGCCTCGCTCACCCGGCTGGCCGGGGCCGACTTCGTGCAGGTGGGCTCGTATGCCTCGTTGGGCGGGAAGCTGTTCGACTCCGACGCCGACGTGGACGCCCAGTTGGCCGCCGTGCGGGTGGGGCCCTCGGCCACCGCCGTGTTGGGCGGCGGGGTCGGGCCTGCGAATGTGCGGGCGCTGGCCGAGCGGGCCGGGGGAGAGGGCCTGCTCATGCTGCTGGGTTCGGCTGCGTACCTGCACGAGGGTGGAGTGGCCGCCGGGGTGCACGCCGCGGTCGAGGCGCTGCGTTGAGCGACCCGATCCCGCCGACCATCTCCTGGGAGGGCACGTTCATCCGCCTCATCGACCAGCGGCTCCTGCCGGGCCAGTTGGCCTTCCTCGACTGCTTCACGGTGGACGAGCTGTGCGGGGCCATCTCGTCGCTGGCCGTGCGGGGCGCGCCCGCTCTGGGGGTGGCGGGCGCCATGGGGGTGGCGCTGGCGTCGGTGCGGGGCGACCCGGTGGCGGCCGCCGCTGAGCAGTTGGTGGCGACCCGGCCGACGGCGGTGAACCTGGCGTGGGGGGTGGCGCACGCACTGGCCGCGTCGGACCCGGTGGCGTGCGCGGTGGCGCTGGCGGTCGACGACGTGGCCCGCAACCGGCGACTGGGCGCCTTCGGGGCCGGGCTGTTGGCGGACGGGGCGCGGGTGCTCACTCACTGCAACGCCGGGGCGCTGGCCTGCGTGGGGTACGGGACGGCGATCGGCGTGATCCGGGCCGCGTGGGAGCAGGGGCGGGCGCTGTCGGTGTGGGTGGACGAGACCCGGCCGGTGCTCCAGGGGTCCCGGCTCACGGCCTGGGAGCTCTCGCGCTTGGGGATTCCGGCCACGGTGGTGGCCGACGTGATGGCGGGCTCGCTCATGGCGGGCGGCGAGGTCGACTGCGTGGTGGTGGGGGCCGACCGCATCGCGGCCAACGGCGACGTGGCCAACAAGATCGGCACCTATTCGCTGGCCGTGCTGGCCGCTCACCACGGGGTGCCGTTCTATGTGGCCGCGCCGGTGTCGACGGTCGACCTGGCCTGCCCGTCGGGGGCGTCGATCGTGGTGGAGCGCCGGCCGTCGGACGAGGTCTTGACGTTGGCCGGCGTGCGGGTGGCGCCCGAGGGGGTGGGGGCCGAGAACCGGGCCTTCGACGTCACGCCCGCCGCGCTCGTCACCGCCATCGTCACCGACGAGGGTGTGGCCCGCGCCCCCTACGCCGACTCCCTCCCCGCCCTCGCCGCCCTCGCCGCCGGAGGACTTTGATCGCGCCTACGTCGGTATGCCGACGTCAGCGCGACCAGACCGCCCCGGGCCTCACTCCGAGGGGGTGGTGAGGGTGGGGATGGGCAGGGTAAGATAGCCCAAGAAGAGCTGCACCAGCGGGCCGATGGCGACGGCGAAGACCAGCGTCCCCGGCCCGACCCGCCCGCCCAGCAGCCAGCCCAGGCCCAGGACCGCGAGCTCGATGGCGGTGCGCACGCGGCCCATCGACCGGCCGAAGCGGGCCGACATCGACGTCATCAGCCCGTCGCGCGGCCCCGGCCCGAGACCGGCGCCCACGTACAGTCCGGTGCCCGCGGCGATGGCCACCAGCCCGGCGACCAGGAACGCCCATTGCGCGGCCGCCCCGTGCACCTCGCCCGCCAGCGCCAGCACGCCGTCGATGGTGACGCCCACAATGACCACGTTGACCAGCGTCCCGACACCCGGCCGCTGACGCAGCGGGACCCACAGGCCGAGCACGACCAGGCCGACCACGATCCCCGCCGTCCCGATCTGCATGCCCGTGTGCCGGGCCACGCCCTGGTGCAGCACATCCCACGGGCTCAGGCCCAGCCGGGCGATCACCATGAAGGCCACGCCGAGCCCCAACAACATGCACCCCGCGACGAGGCGGAGGGCGCGGCCGGGCATGGCCTCGCAGCGTACGGGCGCCGCCCCCGCTATCCGCACTCCATTCCTGCCGTCCCGGGCGGCCCCCGCCCGCCGGGGCCAAGGGCCGTCGCCCCGCGGCCCCGGCTGGACGTAGATGTCACACCCCCTCGGCATGCTCTGGCCCGTGCTGTTTCCGTCCACCTGTCCCGCCTGCAACCGGGCCGGCCCGGCCCCGTGCCCGGCCTGCCTGCTGGCCATGCGCCCGCCCCGACCCGTTCCGCCACCCCCAGCGGTCGACCGCTGGTCGGCCCTGCTGGCCTACGACGGCCCGGCCCGGGAGCTGCTGGCCCAGCTCAAGTACCGCAACCGGCGCAGTGCGGTGGCCTGGCTGGCCGCGGGGATGGCCGCCCTCGTCGCCTGCTGGGTCGACACCGCGGCCCCCGACCTCGTCACCTGGACGCCCACCAGCGCGGCCCGGGTCCGGGGCCGGGGGTTCGACCAGGCCGAGCTGCTGGCCCGGGCCGTGGCCCGCAGGCTGGCATTGCCCTGTTCGCCTTTCCTGGTACGGCTTCCGGGGCCGCCGCAGACGGGCCGGTCCCGGGCTGAGCGGCGGTACCTGCCTGGTTTCGGCCTGTCGCCGGCCGGGCTGGCCCGGTGCGGGGGTCGGGCGCCGCCCCATGTGCTCCTGGTCGACGACGTGGCCACCACCGGCGCCACCCTCGCCGCCGGTGCCAGGGCTTTGCGCGCCGCGGGGGCGGGCCGGGTCTCGGCTGTGGTCGCGGGCCGTCGCCTTTGACGGATTTTTGCCGAAGGACTAGCCCGCGACCACTCAAGGTGGTCGACGCTTCGACCGAAGTTCTCACCAGATGCAAGAGGCCACACCGCAGCCGCCGCAGGAGCCGAACAAGACGATGCCGCAACCCCACATCAGCACCGCCGAACTGAGGCTCGACACCCTGCTCACGTCGCCTGTCGTGCGCCCCGAGGCAGTCGCCCGGGCCCGACAGCTCCTCGCCTCGCCCAGTTGGTGCCGGGCCGAGGAGGTCGCCTCCCACCTGGTCGACTGCCTGGTCGACCACCAGCTCCCCTAACCGGGCCAACCCGCGGGTCCGCCAGCCCGACCCCGCCCCCCCCCGGCCCGTCACGCCGCGCCCGCCCTCGGGCCGCCCGCGCCCGCCGCCGCGCCCGCCCCCGCCGCGCCCACGCCGCGCCCGGCCCCGCCCCACCGCGCCCCGCCCCCACCGCGCCCCGCCCTCGGGCCGCCCGCCTCCGCCTCACCCACCGTAAAACCCGGCCCGAAGCGCGGCCGTCCCCGGCCTGAGCCCGCGGCGTCAATACACTCCGCGAGGTGAGGATCGCCATCCGCCACGGCCTGGTCGAGCTCGCCCCCGAGGTGAAGGCCGCGGCGGAGGAGAAGATCCAGCGGCTGGCCCGCCACCTCGAAGGCATGGACCACGCCGAGGTCCGCTACAGCGAGGAGCGCAACCCCCGCATCTCCGAAAAGGAGGTGTGCGAGGTGACGATGCACGGCCATGGCCACGTCCTCCGGGCCAAGGCGGCGGCCCCCGACCCCCTCACCGCCACGGACCGGGCCATCGAGAAGCTCGAGCACAGGATCGAGAAGCTCAAAGGCCGCGTCCTGGCCCGTTCCCATCCCCGGCGGCCTCGACCGGTAGACTCATCGCCCGATCGCGCTAGTGCTCATGGTGCGGTTGATCATGCCGATGAGGACCAGGCAAGAATCGTCAAGACGAAGCAGTTCGCCATCAAACCCATGACCCCGGAGGAGGCGGCCTTGCAAATGGACCTCCTGGGTCACGACTTCTTTCTGTTCACCAATGCCGAGACTCATCGAGCAGCCGTCGTCTACCGGCGCAACGACGGCTACACCGGCCTGATTGACGCCACGTGAGGACCTAAGAGGGGGAACCTGGTGACGGTGACCGACGACCACATGAGGGCGAATGACGAGGTCATTCGCGTGCTCATCGCCGATGACCAGGCCCTGTTCCGCCGCGGCCTCTACGTGGTGCTGGGCACCGAGGACGGCATCGAGGTCGTGGCCGAGGCCGAGAACGGCGAAGAGGCGGTCGAGAAGGCCGAGGACCTGGCCCCCGACGTCGTCCTCATGGACGTGCGCATGCCCAAGGTCAACGGCATCGAGGCGGCCCGGGCCATCCGGGACCGGGTGCCCACCACCAAGATCCTCATGCTCACCGTCTCCGACGAGGAGGACGACCTCTACGAGGCCATCAAGGCGGGCGCCAACGGCTACCTCCTGAAGGAGATCAGCGTCGAGGAGGTGGCCGAGGCCATCCGGGCCGTCGTGCAGGGCCAGAGCCTCATCTCCCCGAGCATGGCGTCCAAGCTCCTCAGCGAGTTCAACGCCCTGGTCAAGCGAGCCGAGGAGAAGCAGCAGTTCCCGGCCCCCGCGCTCACCAGCCGGGAGATCGAGGTGCTCCGCCTGGTGGCCAAGGGCATGAGCAACCGCGAGATCGCCGACGAGCTCTACATCAGCGAGAACACGGTCAAGAACCACGTCCGCAACATCTTGGAGAAGCTCCACCTCCACAACCGGATGGAGGCCGTGATCTACGCCGTGCGCGAGCGCCTGCTCGACATCCGGGACGACTAGGCCGGCGCGGCAACGCCGCCCCTCGGCCACCCCCACGCCGCCGTCACGCCGCCAGGCACACCACGGCGACGCCTCTGCCAGCCGGCAAAACCCGCAGCACCGGTAGCATGGTCACCCCATGAGCGTGCTCAGCAAGATTCTCCGTGCGGGCGAGGGGCGCAAGGTCAAGCGGCTGGGCGAGATCGTCCCCGAGATCAACGCCTTCGAGCCCGAGATGCAGGCGCTGTCCGACGACGGCCTGCAGCACAAGACCGTCGAGTTCCGCGAGCGCCTGGCCAACGCCAGGA
>DASYMT010000311.1:0-5337 GCA_036008925.1 Acidimicrobiales bacterium
CCGTCGATGTGGGTGCCGAACTCGACCTTGAGGCCGCCCATCTCGAACCAGGTGAACAGCTTGCGCTCGACCGCGGGCCGCAGCTTCTCCTCGTGGTGCGTCTCGCCGGACAGCTCGTGGGCCCCGCCCGCGCCCTCGCCGCCCTGGACCGTGGTGGCGGTGGTGGCGTGCCCCCCGGCCGTGTCGGCCCCGGCTGCGTGGTCGCCCTCGGCCGGCGCGGCGGCGGCCGCGTGGGCCTTGACCACCTCGGCCGCGGGCTTGGCCTCCTGGCCGATCCACGCCCCTGCGGTGAGCAGCGAGAAGGCGAAGGCGATGGCCAGGGCGGCCACGCCGATCTCGGCGCCCTTCTTGGGCAGGCGCTTGCCGAAGAACAGGATCAGGCAGAACGACAGGACCGGCAGGGCGGGGACGATCCAGGCGTTGCGGAGGAAGAACATCCTCAGCCCTTCATGAGGTCGACCTCGGAGAGGTCGATCGAGTGCCGGTTCCGATAGATGAGGAGCACGATGGCCAGGCCCACGCCCACCTCGGCGGCCGCGATGGCCACCACGAACAGGGCGAAGATGTGGCCGACGATGGACTGGTGGAAGGCCCCGAAGGCCACCAGGTTGATGTTGACCGCGTTGAGGATCAACTCGATCGACATGAGCACCAGGACCGCGTTCTTGCGGGCCAGCGCGCCGTAGACGCCGGTGCAGAACAGGAACGCGGCGAGGAGGAGGAAGGCATTGAGGTGCATGTCCCTCAGTCCCTCCTCGCGATGACGACCGCGCCGACCAGGGCGGCCAGCAGCAGGATGGAGATGACCTCGAACGGGATGACGAAGTCCTGGAAGATCGAGTTGCCCACGTCGGCCGTGCGCTGCACGGAGCCGTCGGCGGGCAGGTGCTGCCAGCCGAAGGCGTCGCCCAGGGCCCAGCCCAGCACGCCGAGGAGGAACAGGCTCACGACGGCCGAGGCGATGCGCTGGTCGTTGTCCAGGTCCGAGGTGCGTCCGATCGGGGCGCGCGTCAGCATCGTCCCGAAGAGGAGCAGGACCACGATGGCGCCGATGTAGACGAGCACCTGCACCACGGCGATGAACTCGGCCGCCAACTGGACGTAGAGGGCGGCCACGCCCGCCAGCACCACCACCAGGTAGAGGGCGGCGTGGACCACGTTCTTGGTGGTGACCACCCGGACGGCGGAGACGGCCATGGCCGTGGCGATCACGCCGAACACGAGGTAGCCCATCGTGTTGAGGTCGGCGTTGGCTGCGGCGGCCGCCGCCATCACCGGGCGCTCACTTCTTGGCCCCCTTGGCCGGGGTGGCCCCCACTTCGAGGGGCGGGGGCTCGGGGACGGTCTTCATCCACTCGCCCAGCCGGTCCTTGTCGTGCAGCAGGTCGGCGATGCGGACCTCGCTGTACTCGTACTCGGGGCTCCAGAACAGCGCGTCGAACGGGCACACCTCGACGCAGATCCCGCAGTACATGCAGAGCGAATAGTCGATGTCGAAGCGGTCGAGCTTCTGGACGGTGCGGGGCTTGCCGCCCTCCCGCCGGGGCGGCGCCTTGTCCTTGTGGCCCTCGATGTAGATGCACCAGTCGGGGCAGCTTCGGGCGCAGAGCATGCAGACCGTGCAGTTCTCCTCCTTGAGGGCGATGACGCCGCGGGCCCGGGTGGGCGGCGCCTCCTTCTCGTGGGGGTACTGCACGGTGACGTTGGGCTCGAGCATGGTCTTGAACGTGACGCCCAAGCCCTTGAACAGGCCCTTGCCGGGGAAGTCCGGCATTACTTGACCACCACCTTCAGCACGCCGGTGACGAGGATGTTCACCAGCGAGATGGGGATGAGGAACTTCCAGGCGATGGCCTGGAGCTGGTCCTCACGAAAGCGCGGGTAGCTGAAGCGGACCCAGAAGATCAGGAACGCCACCATCATGATCTTGGCCCCGAGCACGAGGGGGCCGACCACGTCGGCCAGGGTCCCGTGCACGCCGGGCAGGTACCAGCCCCCGAGGAACAGCGTGGCCCCGATGGCCGACAGTGCGAAGGCGGTGCCGAACTCGCCCATGAAGAAGAACAGGAAGCGGAAGCCCGTGTACTCGGTCATGTACCCGGCCACGAGCTCCGACTCGGCCACCGGCATGTCGAACGGCGTCTGCGACAGCTCGGCCTGGGCCGCGGCGAGGAACAGGACGAAGCCCACGAACTGGGTGAGGATGAACGGGTTGCCGATGGCGCCGATGCCGAAGATCGACCCCTCGGCCTGGGCGTGCACGATGCCCTGGAGGCTGAACGTCCCCGCCTGGATGGCCACGCCCACCACGGCGAGGACCAGCGGCAACTCGTAGGCGATGAGCTGGCCCGCGGCCCGCAGGGCGCCGATGAGGGCGTACTTGTTGGCCGAGGCCCAGCCCGCCATCAGCACGCCGATGACCGACAGGGACGACACGGCCAGGGCGAAGATCACGCCGGTGTCGAGGTCCTCGACGATGAGCCGGGGCCCGGCCGGGATCACCATGTAGAGCAGGAAGGTCGACATCAGCACCACCACGGGCGCCAGCGCGAAGACCCGGCGGTCGGCCCGGTCCGGGAAGATGTCCTCCTTCTGGAGGAACTTCACGCCGTCGGCCACCAACTGGAGGGTGCCGTAGGGGCCCGCCTCCATGGGGCCGAGGCGGCTCTGCATGAAGCTCATCATCTTGAGCAGGAAGACGTAGCCCAGGATGAGGGCGCCCGCGGGGATGAGGCCGAGCACCACCAGCACCTTGATGGTGGTGGTGGCCCAGTAGGCGGTGAGGTCGAGGGCCAGCAGGTGGCCCATCACCCCGCACCCCCCACACCCGCGCCCGGCCGTGCTGTGGACGCCGGGGTCCGGAACGTCATCGGTCGATGTCCCCGAGGATGAAGTAGAGCGACGCCAAGATGGTGATCACGTCGGGGACGAACACGCCCCGCAGCAGCCACGGCAGGATCGAGATGTTGTTGAAGCTGGGCGTGCGGATCTTGCAGCGGAACGGGCCGAGCCCGCCCTTGCTCACCACGTAGTAGCCCATCTCCCCCAGCGGGTTCTCGGTGTGGACCCAGGCCTCGCCCGCGGGCACCTTGATGATGCGGGGCACTTTGGCCTGGATGGCGCCGGAGGGAAGCCCGTCGAGAAGCTGCTCGATGATCGACGCCGCCTCGCGCGTCTCCTGGAGGCGCACCCAGTAGCGGGCGAACGAGTCGCCGTCCGGGTGGGTCCAGACCTTGAAGTCGACCTCTTTCCAGGCCAGCGGGTAGTCCTCGTCCCGGCGCAGGTCCCAGTCGATGCCGGAGGCCCGGGCGTTGGCCCCGGACAGGCCGTAATCGGCCGCCACCGCGGGCGGGATGACCCCCACGCCCCGGGTGCGCTGCTGGAAGATCTCGTTGCCCATCAGCAGGTCTTCCATCTCGTCGCAGAAGTCCCGCACCCGCTTCATGACGCCCTTGGTCTCGTCGATCCAGCCCTTGGGCAGGTCGTCCTTGATGCCGCCGATGCGGTCGAAGTTGGGGTGGAAGCGCCCGCCGGTGACCGACTCCATCAGGTTGAGGACGTACTCCCGGTCGCGAAAGGCGTAGAAGACGGGCGTGATGGCGCCGAGCTGCACGCCCATGTCGCCGAGGAACAAAGAGATGTTGGCGATGCGGGCCATCTCGAAGAAGATCGTGCGCAGCCACTGGGCCCGGGGCGGGGCCTCGACCCCCATGAGCTTCTCGGCGGCCAGGATGAACGGCACCTCGTTGCAGAAGTGGCCGAGCCAGTCGATGCGGTTCACCAGCGTGGTGACCTGCGGGTAGGTGCGGACCTCGGTGAGCTTCTCGTAGCCCCGGTGCATGTAGCCGCACACCGGCTCGGCCCACACCACCTGCTCGCCGTCGAGGCGCACGACGATGCGGAGGGTGCCGTGGGTGGCCGGGTGCTGGGGGCCGAGGTTGAGGGTCATGCCCTCGGTCTCGAGCTCCACGTTGACCCGGGCGTCGGCCGCCTGGGCGGCCACGTAGGCCGACTGCTTCCAATCGGTAGTCGTCGTCACTCGGCCGCCGCCTCCTCGCCGTCGCTGCCGCCGCCGGGCAAAGGCTCCACGTCCACCAGGCCGGGCCAGGGCTTGACCTCGCGGGCCAGCAGCGGGAAGTCCTTGCGCCCCGGCCACCCCTCGAACTCCGAGGGCAGGTACAGGTGGCGCAGGCCCGGGTGGCCCTCGAAGGTGAAGCCGTAGAACTCCCAGGCCTCGCGCTCGTGCCAGTCCGCCCCCCGGTAGAGGTCGGTGAGCGACTGCACGGTGGGGTTGGCCTCGTCCAAGTCGGCCTTGAGGGTGATCCCCACCTTGCGCTTCAGGTTGTAGAGGCGGGCGAACACCTGAAAGCGGGTGTCGCCCCCCGCCACGCCGGTCTGGCGCTCGGGCGAACCGGTCGGGGCAGTGGTCGGGGCAGCTTCCGCCTCGGCCTCGGTGGCCGCATTCGCATCGGCCTCGGCGGGCTCGGCATCGTCGGCGGGCTCGGCATCGTCGCCCTCGACTGCGGCCTCCTCGGGCGGCGAGCCCCACACCTTCTCGCCCGCCAAGGCCGGGTTGTCGTACCAGTCCAGGCTGGACAGGAAGCAGAAGTAGTCCATGCCCAGCTTGGCCTTGCAGGCCGCCGCCGCGTCGTGCCAGCGGTCGGCCGCCACCCGCACGACGATGTCGCCGCCTGCGATCTCGGAGCCCACGATGCCGTCGCCCAACTCGGCGCTCAGTTCGTCGAGCAGGCCCTGTCGCAGCGTGTCGACTTCGGGCGCATCGACTTCAGGGGCCTCAGGCGCCTCAACCTCCGACGACAATCGGCTCACCCCTCCAGCGCTCAGCCATGTCCTCGTTCTGGATGCGCTCCTGTAGGAGCACGATGCCCTCGAGCAGGGCCTCGGGCCGGGGCGGGCAGCCGGGCACGTAGACGTCGACCGGGATGATCTGGTCCACGCCCTTGGTGACCGAGTAGCTGTCCCAATACGGGCCGCCGCAGTTGGCGCACGAACCCATGGAGATGACGTACTTGGGGTCCGGCATCTGCTCGTAGAGGCGGCGGATGGGGGGTGCCATCTTGTCGGTGACGGTGCCAGAGATGACCACCAGGTCGGCCTGGCGGGCGCTGGCCGGGAAGGGGATGACCCCGAGGCGCATCACGTCGTAGCGGGGCGAGCCGAAGGCGGCGCCCATCTCGATGGCGCAGCAGGCCAGGCCCCACTGGTACGCCCAGAGGGAGTACTTGCGGCCCATGTTCAGCAGCGTGGTCAGGGGCTTGGGCACCCGACCCTTCTCGACGAGGCCCATCTACCGACGCCCCGAGCCCGTCACACCCA
>DASYMT010000312.1:0-1612 GCA_036008925.1 Acidimicrobiales bacterium
GGCGCAGCTCGGGGATGCGGTCGAGGGCCTTGCGCAGCCCCGCGTCGTTGCGGGCCATCCCGCAGTAGTCCCACATCACCTGGCCCAGCTCGCGGTGCAGGCCGTCGACCGTCTTGTCGCCCTTGATGCCCAGCAGGCGCGCCACCTGGGCGTTGACCTCTTGTTCGACCTGCTTGACCTCGGGCCCGTCGGGCGAGATGGGGTCCGGGCCTTTGGAGGCCAGGAAGTCGCCGATGGTGTAGGGCAGGACGAAATAGCCGTCGGCCAGGCCCTGCATGAGCGCCGACGCGCCCAGGCGGTTGGCCCCGTGGTCGGAGAAGTTGGCCTCACCGATGACGAACAGGCCGGGGATGGTGGACTGGAGGTTGTAGTCCACCCACAGCCCGCCCATCGTGTAGTGGACGGCGGGGTAGATGCGCATCGGGACCTTGTAGGGGTCCTCGTCGGTGATGCGCTTGTACATGTCGAAGAGGTTCCCGTAGCGGCTGCGGATGACCTCGACGCCGAGGCGGGCGATGGCGTCGGCGAAGTCGAGGTACACGCCCCGGCCGCCGGGGCCCACGCCCTTGCCCTGGTCGCAGACCTCCTTGGCGTTGCGGGAGGCCACGTCCCGGGGGACCAGGTTGCCGAAGCTCGGGTACTTGCGCTCCAGGAAGTAGTCCCGCTCGTCCTCGGGGACCTGGTCGGGCGGCCGGTCGTCGCCCATCTTCTTGGGGACCCAGACCCGGCCGTCGTTGCGCAGGCTCTCGGACATGAGGGTGAGCTTCGACTGGTGGTGGCCGGTGACCGGGATGCAGGTGGGGTGGATCTGGGTGAAGCACGGGTTGCCGAACAAGGCGCCCCGCTTGTGGGCCCGCCAGATGGCCGACGCGTTGGACCCCATGGCGTTGGTGGAGAGGTAGAAGACGTTGCCATAGCCCCCGGTGCCGAGCACCACCGCGTCGCCCATGTGGGTGCGGACCTCGCCGGTGATGAGGTCGCGCACGACAATGCCGCGCGCCCGCCCGTCGACCACGATCAGGTCGAGCATCTCGGTGCGGGGGAACATCTTCACCGTGCCGGTGCGGACCTGGCGCTCGAGGGCCTGGTAGGCGCCGAGCAGGAGCTGCTGGCCGGTCTGGCCTCGGGCGTAGAACGTGCGGCTCACCTGGGCGCCGCCGAAGCTGCGGGTGTCGAGCAGGCCGCCGTACTCCCGGGCGAAGGGCACGCCCTGGGCCACGCACTGGTCGATGATCTCGACGCTGACCTGGGCCAGCCGGTAGACGTTCGCCTCCCGGGCCCGGAAGTCGCCGCCCTTCACCGTGTCGTAGAAGAGGCGGAAGACCGAGTCGCCGTCGCCCTTGTAGTTCTTGGCGGCGTTGATGCCGCCCTGGGCGGCGATCGAGTGGGCCCGGCGGGCGGAGTCGTGGAAGGTGAAGCAGTGGACGTCGTAGCCCAGCTCACCCAGCGTCGCCGCGGCAGCGCCGCCGGCCAGGCCGGTGCCGACCACGATCACCTTGAAGCGGCGGCGGTTGTGCGGCGCCACCAGCTTCATGTCGAACTTCTTGGTGTCCCACTTCTCCTCGATTGGGCCGTCGGGGATCCTGGCGTCGAGCGAGACCGCCATCAGGCG
>DASYMT010000313.1:0-9028 GCA_036008925.1 Acidimicrobiales bacterium
AGGGCGCCCAGCGCATGGTCAACGCGGCGGTCGAGACCTTCGGCGACCTCCACGTCCTCGTCAACAACGCGGGCATCCTGCGCGACCGCGTGCTCGTGAACATGACCGAGGAGGAGTGGGACGCCGTCATCCACGTCCACCTCAAGGGCCACTTCGCGCCGACCCGCTGGGCCGCGGCCTACTGGCGGGAGCAGTCGAAGGCGGGCAAGGAGGTGAAGGCGTCGGTGATCAACACGTCGTCCACCTCGGGCCTGCTCGGCAACCCGGGCCAGACCAACTACGGCGCGGCCAAGGCGGGCATCGCCGCCTTCACGGTGATCGCGGCCCAAGAGCTCATCCGCTACGGGGTCCGCTCCAACGCCATCGCCCCCGCGGCCCGCACCCGCATGACCGAGGGCACGCCCGGCCTGGGCGACGTGGTGCAGCCCCCGTCCGACCCCGGCCAGTTCGACGTCTGGGACGCGGCCAACATCTCGCCCCTCGTGGGCTACCTGGCCACCGAGAACTGCCCGGCCAACGGCAAGGTCTTCTTCGTGCAGGGTGGCAAGGTCCAGAACTTCCAGCCGTGGACGCTGGCCGACTCGATCGACAAGCCCGAGCGCTGGACGGTGGGGGAGCTGGAGACGGAGATGAAGAAGCTCCTCGGCTGACGCGGCGCCAGAGCGAGACCGGGGCGCTGGAGGACGGGCCGTGCGCCGGCGCCACCCGGCCCCGGGACGAACAGGAGCAGCGCGTGTGACATGCGACCGCTTGCGCCTGCGCCGCCCGAGCCGCAAGATAACGCTGTTAAGTCATCGGCCAGGGGAGGGTCCATGCCCGCAGACACGCACGCCAACCGCTATCTCGCGGGCAACTTCGCCCCGGTCAAGGAGGAGGTCGACGCCGCCGACCTCCCGGTGGCAGGCTCGCTGCCCAAGGAGTTGAACGGCCGGCTGTTGCGCATCGGCCCCAACCCGGTGCTCGACCCCGACCCGGCCACGTACCACTGGTTCAGCGGCGACGGCATGCTCCACGCCATCCACCTCCGGGAGGGCCAGGCCAAGAGCTACCGCAACCGCTGGGTCCGCACCGACGGGGCGGCCGACGCCCTGGGCGAGACGCCCCCCGAGGGCGCCCCCGAGACCTGGCCCATGGGCAGCGCCGTGTCCAACACCCACGTCGTGCCCCACGCGGGCCGCATCTTCGCCCTGGTCGAGAACGCGCTCCCCATGGAGGTCGACCGCGACCTCAACTCCCTCGGCAGGCACGACTTCGACGGCCGGCTCCGCAGCGCCATGACCGCCCACCCGAAGATCGACCCGGCCACCGGCGAGATGCTCTTCTTCGGCTACAACATCTTCGGCCCGCCCTACCTGCGCTTCCACGTGGCCGACGCGTCCGGCGCGCTGGTCAGGACCGAGGACATCGAGATCCCCGGCCCGGCCATGATCCACGACTTCGCCATCACCGAGAACCACGTCGTCTTCTTCGACCTGCCGGTCGTGTTCGACATGGACCTGGTCGCCCAGGGCCTGTTCCCGTTCAGTTGGCAGCCCGACTCCTATGGGGCGCGCGTCGGCGTCATGCCCCGCAACGGCACCGGGGCCGACGTGCGCTGGGTGGACGTCGAGCCCTGCTACGTCTTCCACCCCCTCAACGCCTACGACGACGGCGACCGCATCGTGGTCGATGTGGTGCGCCACCCCACCATGTTCGCCACCGACCGCCACGGCCCGTCCGGCCAGAACCCGACCCTCGACCGCTGGACGGTGGACCTCGCCGCGGGCAAGGTCCTCGAAGAGCGCCTGTCCGACCATGCCCAGGAGTTCCCCCGGGTCGACGACCGGCGGGCGGGCCGCCGCCACCGCTACGGCTACGGCACCTACTTCGGCACCGACGAGAACGGCCTGGGCCTGGGCGGCCTGCTCAAGCACGACCTGGTGGCGGGCACGTCGCAGGTCCACGACTTCGGGCCGGGCACGTCGTCCAGCGAGGGCGTGTTCGTGGCCGCCTCCGACACGGCGGGCGAAGACGAGGGCTGGGTGCTCTCGGTGGTGTATGACCAGGCCGACAACAGCAGCAGGCTGGCCGTGCTCGACGCCACCGACTTCGCGGCCCCGCCGGTGGCCACCGTCCAGCTTCCCCAGCGGGTGCCCTTCGGCTTCCACGGGAGCTGGGTGCCCGACGCCTGAGCCACGCCTGATCCACGCCTGAGCCACGCCTGGCCCGCCCTCCGAAAAATTTGGAGGTGCGCATACATTTCTGCCGGAGACCGGGTAGTCTGGTCGTCGAAGGACGACGCCCCCCAACGTCCCTTCGAGACACGGCGGAGCTGCCTAGTGCGTTTGGGCCATCGCTCGAATGAGCATGGTCACCGCACGGGTCGTTCCGTATGATTTGTCCCAGCAGGGCTTAGGGGGGTGGCGTTGCTGAGGCAGTGTTCCCCAGCCGCTGCCGGTGCCGCCACCCCCCTAAGCCCTGTTGCGCGCCCGGGCTCAGAACGGGGAAAACCGGCCCGACCCGCCGCCGGCCCTGTCCTAGCCTGACGGCGCCGTGCCGACCGTTCCCACCTCTGCCCACCAGGAGCCGACCCTGGGCGCGGGGGGTGCGGAGGAGGTGGCCGTCGTCCCCTGGCCCCTGCTGCTGCGGCGCCGGGTGGTCCGACGGGCCCGGTCCACCGACCGCTACCGCTGGTGGGTCCTGGCCGTGGTGCTGTTCGGCCTGCTGTCGGTGAACGTCACCTTCACCATCCTCGCCGTGGCGCTGCCCCGCATCGGGCGGGAGTTGCACGCCTCCCCCAACACGATGACGTGGGTCATCACCGGGCCGCTGCTCCTGTACGGCGTCACCGCGCCGGTGCTGGGCAAGGCGGGCGACATCTGGGGCCACCGCAAGGTCTACATCCTGGGCCTGGCCGGGGCGTCAGTGTGCGCGGCGGCCAGCGCGCTGGCGTGGAACGCGGGCTCGCTCATCGCCTTCCGCACCCTGGGCGGCATGGAGGGGGCGGCCACCGGGGCGGCGTCGATGGCCCTCATCTTCTCGGTCTTCGAGCCGGGCGACCGGGTCAAGGCCATGGGCTTCTGGTCGCTGGTCGGGGCGGGCGGCCCCGTGATCGGGGTGGCCATCGGCGGCCCCATCATCCAGCACTTCGGCTGGCGCTGGATCTTCGCCGTGCAGGTCCCCCTCATCGCCGTCGCCCTCGTCCTGGCCGTGCTCGTCCTGCCCGAGACCGTGCGCGGACAACGCCAGCGCCTCGACTGGGCGGGCGCAATCACCCTCACGATCGCCGCCACCAGCCTGCTCATGGGCCTCAACCGGGGTCCCGATTGGGGGTGGAGCCACCCGGCCGTGGTGGGCGCCTTCCTGCTCACGCCCCTGGCCACCGCCGCCTTTGTGCGGGTCGAGTCCCGGGCCCCCCACCCGCTGCTGCCCCTGAACTATCTGCGGCGCCGCAACTTCGCCGCGCCCATCGGCCAGTCGGTCTTCGCCCAGTTCGCCTACATGGGCGGCTTCATCCTGTCGCCCCTGCTCCTGTCCCGGGTGTTCGGGTACGACGAGACGCGCATCGGCCTCATCGTGATCGCCCGGCCGCTGGCGTTCTCCATCTCCGCGCCTATCGCCGGGTACCTGGCCGTGCGGCTGGGGGAGCGGCTGGCCGCCGTCACCGGCACCGCCGCCGTCATCGCCTCTATGGGCGTGTTCGCCACCATCGACGGGCAGTCCCCGGTGTGGGTCCTGATCGCCGCCCTCGCCCTGAGCGGCGTGGGCCTCGGGGTGTCGTCGCCGTCGGTGGCCGCCTCGGTGGGCAACGCGGTGGACGAGGCCGACCTGGGCATCGCCAGCGCGGCGCAGCAGCTCCTCACCCAGATCGGGCTGGTGGCGGGCATCCAGCTCATGCAGACGGTGCAGGCGGCCCGTGAGCCTGCCGTGGGCCTGGTGCCCTCGTTCCACGACGCGTATGTGCTGGGCGGCGCGGTGTGCTGCCTGGCCCTGGTATGCGCCTTCTTCGTGCAGTCGGCCGAGCGGGGGCGCGAAGAGGGCGACGCCATGAGCGTCGCCCTGTCGCACCGGTAGATGCCGGCTCGTCGTCGTCCAGACTAGCGGGGGCTCCGCCGTTCTGGGAACCGGCCCACGCCTGCGATCCGAACCGGCGGTGCCGAGAACGGAAAGGCGGGGGCTCGGCGGATCAGTCGGAGGTGATGTCCTTGATGCGGCCCTGCAACTCGATGGCCACAGGGTCGGGGCTGGTCTGCTGCATGGCCATGAGCTTGGTCATGTCGCCCTGGATCTTGATCTTGCCCGCCATGAACGCCTGCATCCCGGCCTGCGGGTTGCCGTCCACGAAGATGGCCTTGGCCGTGGCGTAGTCGACGGTCACGGTGACCTCGGGGTTCTCGATGTGCCCGAGGTCGGTCTCCAGCTCGCCCGAGCTGGTGTCCATGTGGGCGTCGATCGTCCCCTCGCCGAAGGGCACGTCGGTGATGATCTGGTTCATCTTCACGGAGTGGGCGGCGGGCTGCGTCTTGCCGCGGTACTCCTCGCGGATCTTCTTGGCCTCCTCCATCCACTCTTCGCTGAGGAAGGGGTACGTCGCCACGGGTTGCTCCTTCGGTCCGGTTTGTCCAGCGGCCAGAAGCTAGCTGCACACGGAGTGCGCGTACGATTCGGCGGCGCTCGAACCGGGGCCCCGTCCCGCCGCCGCGACGCCCCCCACGGGGGGTTATGTCCGAAAGGTGAACGAACCGCCGTTGTCGAATGACGCCATGTGCTCAAGGGACGAACGCGCATGCTCGGCCGCGCCTGGCTGGTCGCCGCAGCCGCGCTGGCCGCCGTGCCCGCCGCCGTCCCCGCCCAGGCCGACGACCCGGCCGTCTTCCAGGTCGTGGTCTCGCGCTCCACGTTCCTGCCCGGCGACGACGAGCTGGGCGCCACCACCTTGTATGTCAGCTCTGGCCAGACCCTCACGCTGACCAACCTCGACGCCTTCGCCGCCCATGGCCTCAGCTCCGACGCCATCGTGGCCGAGACGGGCGAGCGCCTGTTCGAGAGCGGCGTGCTGAACCTGCGCGACAGCGCCCTCGTCAGGGGGGTGCAGTCACTGCCCGCGGGGTCGTACCCGTTCCATTGCCCGGTCCATGAAGACAACATGCACGGCGTCCTCGTCGTGCCCTGATCCCTGCCTTGGGGAGGTAGAGACGTGAACAAGAAGCTGGCCGCGCTCGCTGCGGCTGCCCTGCTCGCAGGCCTGGCGCCCATGGCGGCCAAGGCCGACCACGGCGTTCCCGGGTTCGAGACCGGGAGCTGCAAGTACCCGGCCGACAAGCCGCTCCCCGGAAGCGGCGCGGTGCGGGCCGTGCCCTCCGCCTATCCCACCATCCAGGCCGCGGTGGACGCCGCCGCTGAGGGCGACACCGTCCTCATCTCGCCCGCCACCTATCACGAGAGCGTGGTGGTGAACACGCCGGGCCTGCGCATCCGGGGCACCGACCGCAACGGCGTCGTCCTCGACGGCGAGACGACCCGCGAGGTCGGCTTCGAGGTCAAGGCCGACCGGGTGGCGGTGGAGAACCTGACCGTGCACGGCTACAAGGAGCACGGCATCCGCTGGTTCGAGCAGACCGGCTACTGGGGCCGCTATCTCACCGCCTACAACAACGGCCTCTACGGCATCTTCGCCTTCGGGTCGCGCTGCGGGCAGTTCGACCACAGCTTCACCAGCGGCAACTCCGACTCCGGCTTCTACATCGGCGAGTGCTACCCGTGCGACGCGGTGATCCACGACGTGGTCGCCTTCCAGAACGCCCTCGGCTACTCGGGCACCAACGCGGGCGGCAACCTCGTCATCCGCGACTCGCAGTGGGTCCAGAACGCCATGGGCCTGGTGCCCAACTCGCTCGACGGCGAGGAGCGCCCGCCCCAACGCGGTGCCACCATCAAGAACAACTACATCGCCGACAACAACACGTCCGACGCGCCGGGCGTCGGCATCGCCGGGCAGTACTTCGGCAGCGGCATCGTCATCGCGGGCGGCACCGCCAACGCGGTGTACGGCAACACCGTCGAGAACCACGCGTTGGCGGGCATCGCCGTCACCCCGCTGCCCGACCAGAACGTGTGGATCGCCACGGGCAACACCATCTGGGGCAACACCGTCACGCACGACGCCGTGAGGTTCCCCGACTCCTACGACCTGGCCCAGGGCGCCAGCTCGGGCATGAACAACTGCTGGGCCGACAACGTGTTCGGCACCTCGGCGCCCGCTTCCATCCAAGACGTGTGGTCGTGCGCCCTGCCGACTACGCCCCCGGGCGGCGACCCCCGGGTCGAGGCCGCCCTCGTCCAGGGCGCGGCGGGGCTGAACGGCCGCACGCCGTCGCCGTGGCAGACGTGGCCCGCGCCCGGCCCCCAGGCCAACCAGGCCTCCGACCTCGACGGGCCTGTCGACTCGTGGCTTCCCGCGCTCGGCATCTAGGGCTCGGGCGGCGGGCGCCGATGGCGCTGGTGATCGCCGCCCTGGCGCCGTCCGTGTTCGCCGGGTCGCCCGTGCCCGCCGCGTCGGCCGTGCCCGCCGTGCCGTTCTCGGTCGCGCTGCCCATCCCCCAGACGCTCACCGACGCCGACATCACGCTCGTCGCCCAGCAGGCCGAGGTGCCCATTCGCCCCGGTGCGCCCACCACCATGTGGACGTACAACGGGACCTTCCCGGGGCCCACCATCCGCCGCCCAAGCGGCCAGCCCACCCGGGTGACGGTGGTGAACCAGCTCCCGGCCTCGACCGGCGAGCTGACCCTGCACCACCACGGCGCCCATGCCTCCTCGGCCGACGACGGCCAGCCCATGGACCTGCTCATCCCGACGGGCGGGTCGCGCCGCTACGACTACGAGATGACCGAGGCGGGCGAGCCCGAGCGGGGCGCGTTGCAGTGGTACCACGACCACCGCATGGACGTGACCGGCCGCAACGTATGGATGGGCCTGGCGGGGATGTTCATCGTGGACGATCCGGCCGAGGCGGTCATCGACGCGCAGCTCCCGAACGGCGCCTACGACGTGCCCTTGATGGTGGTCGACCGCAGCTTCAACGGCGACAACCAGATCCCCTACACGTTCACCTCCGAGGGGGTGAACGGCGACACCCCGCTCGTGAACGGCGCGCCACAGCCGTACTTCGAGGTGGCCGCCCGCCGGTACCGGCTGCGCCTGTTGAACGCGTCGAACAACCGGTCCTACAACGTCGCCCTGAGCAACGGCGCGGGCCTCGTGCAGGTCGGCTCGGAGAGCGGGCTCCTGCCTGCGCCTGTGGTGCGGTCGTCGTTGTTGCTCGGGCCTGCCGAGCGGGCCGACGTCGTCGTCGACTTCACCGGGCTGCTCGGCCAGGACGTCGTGTTGCGCAACACTGCCGGGTCGGGCGCCATCGGCCAGCTCATGCAGTTCCGGGTCCGTCGTGACGAGGCCGACCCCAGCAGCATCCCGGCCACCCTGCGGGCGCCGCGTGTCCACCAGGCCGGGCCGCTGGAGTCCACCCGCACCTGGGTACTGGGGCGCGACGTGCAGTCGGGCATGTGGACGATCAACGGCCGGGGCTTCGAGCACGACCGGGTGGACGCGACCCCCGTGCTGGGCCAGGCCGAGCGGTGGACGTTCATCAACAGCACGTCGGTCGACCACCTGGTGCACATCCACGACGTGGACTGGAAGGTCGTCTCCCGCACGGGGGGGCTGCCCGCCTTGACCGACGTGGCCGAGTCGGGGGCCAAGGAGAGCTTCCGCATCCGGCCGCAGGAGGTGGTGGTGGTGGAGAGCACCTTCACCGACCACACCGGGCGCTTCGTGTGGCACTGCCACATGCTCGAGCACGAGGACTTCTCGATGATGACCCAGTTCGAAGTGGTACCGGGGGGCGGGGCCCCTGCCGGGCCCGTGCACGACGGCCACGAGCACAGCCATTGAGCCCACGGCCGTAAGCTGGCGTGATGGCAGGGGCGACCAGGCTCGAGCGCATTGAGGAGCGGGTCCGCAACCCGAAGTGGAAGCACGAGCCGTTCCGCATCGAGATGTCGGAGTGCATCAACTGCGACACCTGCCTGCGCCACTGCCCGCCCCAATTCGGGGCCATCTTCAACCACGGGATGGACGTGATCATCGTCCCCGAGCTGTGCTCCGGTTGCGGCAAGTGCCTGCCCCCGGTGTGCCCGGTGGACTGCATCTACCCCGACCCCGACTGGACGCCCGCCACCGACGACTGGTGGGCCGAGCCCCTGGGTCCGGAGGACCCGTACAAGTGACGGCTCCGGAGGACCCGTACAAGTGACGGCCCGGACCACCCGCACAAGTACAGGTACAAGGACACGTAGCCCACACCGAGCAAAGGACCCGCGATGACCGCCCCGATCATGCCCGGCGCCGAGCCCTTCTCCGCGCCCGGCGGCCCCCACGGCGCCCTCGTCGTCCACGGCTTCACCGGCAACCCCGGCTCCATGCGGGGCCTGGCCCAGGCCTTCGCCGCTACGGGCTTGGCGGTGGAGCTGCCGCTCCTGCCCGGGCACGGCACGTCGATCGAGGACATGCTCGAGACGGGTTGGGACGACTGGGCCGGCGCGGCGGAGGCCGCCTACCAGTCGCTGGCCTCGCGTGTCGACAAGGTGGTGGTGGCGGGGCTGTCCATGGGCGGGACGCTCACCGCCTGGCTGGCCGCCGCGCACCCGGAGATCGCGGGCATCGTGCTGGTGAACCCGGCCATCGAGCCGCCCGCCGAGTCGTTCATCGACATGATGCGGGGCACGGTGGAGGCGGGCATCGACCGCATCCCCGGCATCGGCTCCGACATCGCCATGCCCGACACCAGCGAGGGCGCCTACCTGGGCACGCCGGTCGAGCCCCTGCTGTCGCTGTTGGCGGCCCAGGCCGAGCTGGCCCCCCGGCTGGCCGACATCCGCTGCCCGGTGCTGCTCTGCAACAGCCCGCAGGACCACGTGGTGCCGCCCTCGTCGTCCGACTACCTGGCCGAGCACGTGTCAGGGCCGGTGGAGCGGGTGACCCTGGCCCGCAG
>DASYMT010000314.1:0-10285 GCA_036008925.1 Acidimicrobiales bacterium
CTTCTTCTGGTTCATGGCCCAGGCCTGGCGGGTGGCCCGGGCCGCGGCCCGGCTCCCCGGCGCGGTGGGGGTGGCGGGCACGAGCGCCCTGGCCGCCGTGGTGGTCGTCTTCGTGCTCACCCTGTTCGACCCGCACCTCACCCTGCGGGGCACGGCCGACCTGTTCTTCCCCCTGCTGGCGCTTTCCCTGGTGCGGGAATCGGCGGAGCCTGCCGCATGAGCCGAGTCCTGATCGTGGTGGAGAACATGTCGGTGCCGCGCGACCGGCGGGTGTGGCGCGAGTGCCAGGCCTTGACGGCCGAGGGCGTGGGCGTGTCGGTGGTGTGCCCCCGGGCCCCGGGCGAGGCGTTGCACGAGGTGCTCGACGGCGTGTCCATCCACCGCTACGACCTGCGGGCCAGCGACGGCTCCCCCCTCGGCTTCGCCCGTGAGTTCGCGTCGGCCTTGTGGCACACGGCCCGCCTCACGCTCCGGGTGGGCCGAACCGAGGGGTTCGACGTCCTCCAGGCCTGCAACCCGCCGGACGTCTTCTTCGTGCTCGGCGCGGTGGTGCGGCTGTTGGGCAAGCGGTTCGTCTTCGACCACCACGACCTGGCCCCCGAGCTGTACGAGTCCCGCTTCGGCAGGCGCGACGCAGTGTGGCGGGTCCTGCGTCTGCTGGAGCGGGCCACCTTCGCCACCGCCGACCACGTGGTGTCGACCAACGAGTCGTACCGCGCCGTCGCCCTGGGGCGAGGCCGACAGCGGCCCGACCGGGTGACGGTGGTGCGCAACGGCCCCGAGGACGACTGGATGCGCCGCGCCGCCCCGTCGCCCGAGCTGCTCGGCCGGTGGCAGCGCCTGTGCGTCTGGTATGGCGTGATGGGCGCCCAGGACGGGGTCGACCTGGCCGTGGAGGCGGCCCGGGTGGTGGTCCAGGAGCTGGGCCGCGACGACGTGGGCTTCGCCTTCCTGGGCGATGGCGACCAGCTCGAGCCCATGCGGGCCCGGGTGGCTGCGCTCGGCCTCGACGACAACGTGCGCTTCACCGGGTGGGTGGGCGACGAAGAGGCCACCGCCTATCTGTCGACCGCCCACGTCGGCCTGTGCCCCGACCCGCCCAGCCCGCTGAACGACGTGTCGACCATGGTGAAGTCGATGGAGTACATGGCCTTCGGCCTGCCCATCGTGGCCTTCGACCTGCCCGAGACCCGCACCACCGCGGCCGACGCGGCCGTGTACGCGTCGGGGGCCGACCCGGCCGACTTGGCCAAGCGCACAGTGGCGTTGCTCGACGACGAGGAGCGCCGGGCTCGCATGGCCTCGGCCGGTCGGACGAGAATCGAGGAGCAGCTCGCCTGGCGCCATCAGCGCCGGGCCTATGTCGAGCTGTATCGGGGGTTGCTGGGGGGATGACGGCTTCGAGCATCAGCTTGACTGGACGGGTGGACTCCATGCCCGTGCAGCGCCTGCTCGGCCTCAGCATCGCAGTGGTGCTGTTGAGCGCGCTGGGCGCGGTGGCGGGCCACCAGACCGAGATCGCCAGCCACGCCCCGCCCCCGCTGTCCGGCTCCGGCGTGACCGGCCTGTCCCTCCCGCTGCCGGGCACCGACCCCAACCGGGTGCCCGAGGCCCCCGTCCACGTGATCGCCAGCCAGTCGCTCACCGCCCCGGGCAGGCTGTCCGTGCTGGTGACGTGGGACCGCAGCGACCCGGTGGCTATCGGGTACCAGGTGCTGCGCGACGGCAAGGCGGTCGCCTCCACCAAGGTCAAGGACGACCCGTGGGACGACTTCTCCTTCCGCGACACCGACGTGGCTCCGGGCCGGCGCTACGAGTACACGGTCGTGGCCTCGTCGACGGGCGGGGCGAGCCCGGCGTCCAAGCCCGCGGCGGTCGCCGTGCGGTCGGACGCCCAGATCGGCTCCGGCCAGGTCTTCAAAGTGGACGACTCGCCGGGCGGCACCGACCGGGACAAGGCCATGGCCGCGGTCACCGCGGCCCGGCGGGCGGGCGGCGGCGTCGTCCTGTTCGGGGCCAGGACCTACAGCTTCGACGGGGCCATCAGCGTGAACGGGTCCGACAACGTGGTCTTGCGGGGCGCGGGCGAGGACGCCACCTTCCTCGAGCCCGCCTTCGCAGGCGGGGCCGACCCGTGCGGCAACGTGCCCACGCTGGTCCGGTTCCAGGGCACCAAGCGGGCCGTGCCCGGCGTGGCCCTGGCCGAGCCGGTGGAGGCGGGGGCGCGCACGGCCAGGGTGGGCAGCGCGGCCGGGTTGCGACCGGGCCAGGTGATCGTGTTCGAGGAGATGCAGACCCAGGCCAATCCCAAGGCCATGGCCGACAGGGGCGTGGTCGAGGACCCGGGCGGCGGGCGGGACGACCGCTACCGCTGGGACGCCAACGAGATCGTCAAGGTGGACGGGGCCACGGTGACGTTCCGCTATCCGTTCGCCCACCCGTTCGGCCCGTCTGTGGCCTGGGAGGAGATCGCGGCCGGGCTGGGCGGCGGCATCGAGAACCTCACGCTCCAGGGGAAGAACGCATCGGACACCGGCTTGTACCGCCTGCTCCAACTCGACCACGTGGCCCGGTTCGCGGTGGCCGGCGTGCGGGCCCGATGGGCCAACCGGTCCCTGGTCGAGGTGAGCGGCTACGACGTGAATGTGGTCGACCTCGAGGCCCCCGACAGCGGACGGGCCGGGGCCGACAACGCCATCTGCAAGTACAAGGTCGACATCCACCGGGCGGCCAACGTGACCGTGGTCGGGGGCGAGTTCGGCCGGGAGGGCGCGCCGCCCGACCAGTCGTACCTGTCGGTCCAGCAGGCCCAGCGGGTTGTCGTGCGGGCCAGCCGCTTCTACGCCACCACGACCTACGACGTGAACGAGCACGGGGGCGGCAGCCGGGGCCTGATCGTGGAGAACAACTACATGGCGGGCGGGCCCGACGCCCGCTTCGGCGCCGTGCTGCTGGGCAACGACACGTGGGGCTTCTCGGGCAGCGCCATCGTGCGCAACAACACGTTCGTGGACAACGTGCGCGACCTGTACCTCCAGGAGAACAGCTACGAGGTGCGGTTCCTGCACAACCTGTCGAAGGGCAACCGCAAGGCGGTGGTGGCCGGGTACGGGTGGGCCGGGCCGTTCACCGAGCCGGACCTGCGGGGCTCGATGCGCCTCACCGTCATGGGCAACCGGCTGGCCGGCGCACAGGGCGACGGCGTGGTGCTGGGCGGCAGCACCAGCAAGTGGTTCCCCTACGCGGGCGTTCGGGACGTGGTGGTGGCGGGCAACTCGTTCCTCGTGGCCGGGTCGCCGCTCAACCTGGCGGGCGACGAGTCGGTGACCAGCCGGTTCATCGTGTTCGACAACGCCGGCGTCTGGGCCAAGGCCGTGCACCCGGGCTTCGTGGACGGCGACGTGTGGGTGGGCAACGGCGACGGCTCGGCCTTCGGCCAGCGCACGCTCCCGGCCTGGTCCCGCCCCTCCTTCGACTGGCCCCTCTAACCCGCGTTTCCACAGGCACAGTGCCTGTGGAAACGCGAGGTGAAGCGGGCTACTTGACCTTGATGACGCAGCTCCGGTGGGTGCCGTCGGTGAAGTTGACGGTGATCCGGTACTTGCCCGGCGAGGTGGGCACCTTCACGTTGTTGTGAATGTCGTGGCCCGTCACCTTGAAGCCGGTGAGCGGCGTGCTGCTGCCGTTGCTCAGCTTGGTGATGCTGGCCGACGAGATGATCGACAGGTCGGTGATGTACCCGCCGCCCGGCTTGTAGACGGTGAACTTCACCGGGTTGGTGGAGCCGCCCTTCAACTCCTTGTCGTCCTCGTCGCAGCCCGCGCACGACAGCCACGTGGCCCCGAAGAACACCTTGACCTCGAACTGGGTCGTGGCCGAGTTGCCCGCCGCGTCGGTGGCCGTGCAGGTGACCGTGGTGGAGCCCGGCGCGAACAGCGAGCCCGAGGGCGGGCTGCAGGTCACGGGCACCGGCCCGTCGACCTCGTCGGTGGCCGTCGGGGTCGGGTAGTTCACATTGGCGCCGGCGGCCGACGTGGCCAGCGCGTACCGGGTGTGGGTCTCGTCGAAGGTCGGCGCGGTGGCGTCGGTGACGAACAGCCGGAAGGTGGCCTGGGTCACCCGGTTCTCGCCCTGCCCCGACGCGGTGACGTCGATGCGGTAGCCGGTCGACGACGGCGTGGTCGAGGAGTAGTCGACGGGCACCTCGGTGGTGCAGTCGGTGAAGCTGAAGGAGGTGGTCGACGCCGTCACCTCGGGCGGGGCCACCACCGTGATGGCCACCGGCGCGTCCGGCGTGGCGTTGCAGCCGGGCACCGAGTCGGTGCCGCCCTGCTGGGCCTGGAGGTGGTACGAGACGGTGACGGTCTGGTCCTCGGCCACCGTGGTCTCCCGCCGCACGAACTCGTCGGGCTGTCCTGCGTTGTGGATCACCAGCGCCACGTCGTTGCGGACAGAGTCCGCGTGTGCCGTCCCGGCCAGCAGCGTCATCGCCACCGTCGTGCCCAAGAGGAGGCCGCCCGCGCGCCGCCATCCCCCGAATCGACTCTGCCCCATGTCCCAGCCTTTCGTTACCTGACGGCACGCTGACCGCGCACCGCAGTCGAACCTAGCCGCGACCGCCGAGCGTGGTCGACCCGGTCCGTCTGTTTCGGGTGGTTCGGCGGGTGCTCAGGAGCGGACCAGGCGGGCGATGGCCGCGGTGGCCTCGGCCACTTTGGCGTCGGCCGTCTCGCCGCCCTCGTGGAGCGCCTCCCGCACGCAGTGGCTGAGGTGGTCGTCCAGCAGTTCCAGGGCCACGGCCTGGAGGGCCTTGGTGGCGGCCGAGATCTGGGTGAGCACGTCGATGCAGTAGGTGTCCTCGTCCACCATCCGCTGTAGCCCCCGCACCTGGCCCTCCACTCGACGGAGCCGCTGCTGGACTGCTGCCTTCTTCTCGCTGTAGCCGGCCATGGCCTTCATGTTAGTACCCCAGGGGGGTATAGTGGACGCATGACTCAGCAGACCTACACCGTCGTCGGGATGACCTGCGGGCACTGCGTCCAGGCCGTGCAGTCCGAGATCGGCGGGATCGCAGGCGTGGCGTCGGTGGAAGTGGACCTGGACACCGGCCGAGTGGTGGTGTCGAGCACCGAGGCGCTGGACGACGCGGCCGTGCGCGCCGCGGTCGTCGAGGCAGGGTACGAGGTGGCTGGTGGCTGAGGTCTCTGCGCCTGCAACGCGCGTCGAGCTGGCCATCGGCGGCATGACCTGCGCGTCGTGCGCGGCCCGGATCGAGCGGCGGCTGAACAAGCTCGACGGGGTCAGCGCGTCGGTGAACTATGCCACCGAGCAGGCCGTGGTCACGGTGGCGGGCGACGTGAGCAGCGAGCGGCTGGTCGCCGAGGTCGAGGCCGCGGGCTACACCGCCCGGCTGCCCGAGTCCGTCGATGCGAAAGCCGACGACGACCCCACCGCGCCCCTGCGCCAGCGGCTCGTGATCGCCACCGCGCTCACCGTCCCCGTGGTGCTGCTCTCCATGATCCCGGCCCTCCAGTTCCGCAACTGGCAGTGGCTGGCGCTGACCCTGGCCGCGCCGGTCGTGGTGTGGGGGGCGTGGCCGTTCCACCGGGCCGCGTGGACGAACCTGCGCCACCGGGCCACCACCATGGACACGCTCATCTCCATTGGCACGCTGGCCGCCTTCGGCTGGTCGCTGTACGCCCTGTTCCTCGGCGACGCGGGCCGGGTGGACAGGCCCATGGACATGGCGGGCGGGGGCGACGACCTCTACCTCGAGGTGGCGGCCGGGGTGACGGTGTTCATCCTGGCGGGCCGGTACCTGGAGGCCCGGGCCAAGCGCCGGTCGGGTGCCGCGCTTCGGGCCCTGCTGGACCTGGGGGCCAAGGACGTGGCCGTGCTGCGCGACGGTGTGGAGGTCCGCATCCCCGTCGAGCAGTTGGCTGTGGGCGACCGCTTCGTGGTGCGCCCGGGCGAGAAGGTGGCCACCGACGGCGTGGTCGAGGAGGGCACCTCGGCCGTCGACGTGTCGCTGCTGACCGGCGAGAGCGTGCCCGTGGAGGTCGGTCCCGGCGCCGAGGTGGTGGGCGCCACCGTGAACGCAGGCGGGCGCCTGGTCGTGCGGGCCACCAAGGTGGGGGCCGACACCGCCTTGGCCCAGATCGCCCGGCTGGTCTCCGAGGCCCAGAGCGGCAAAGCAGCCGTGCAGCGGCTGGCCGACCGCGTCTCGGCCGTGTTCGTGCCCGCCGTCATCGCCTTGGCCCTGGGCACGCTGGCCGTCTGGCTGGCGGTCGGGTCGTCTCCGTCTGACGCCTTCACTGCCGCCGTGGCCGTGCTGATCATCGCCTGCCCGTGCGCCCTGGGCCTGGCCACGCCCACCGCCCTCATGGTGGGGACGGGCCGGGGCGCCCAACTGGGGATCCTCATCAAGGGGCCCGAGGTGCTGGAGTCGACCCGCAAGGTCGACACGATCGTGCTCGACAAGACCGGCACCGTCACCACCGGCACCATGACCCTGCTCGACGTGGTGACCGCCCCCGGCGTGTCGACCGACGAGGCGCTGCGATTGGCGGGCAGCCTGGAGGACGCGGCCGAGCACCCCATCGCCCGCGCCATCGCGGCGGGCGCCCGCGCCCGCGGCGTCGACCTGGCGCCGGTGGACGAGTTCAGCGCAGTGCAGGGCCTCGGCGTGCAAGGCGTGGTCGACGGCCACGCGGTGGTGGCCGGGCGCCAGTCGTTCCTGGCCGACTGGGGCCTGCATCTGGGTGAGGAGCTGGCCGCGGCCAAGGCGTCGG
Organism: Acidimicrobiales bacterium; assembly: GCA_036008925.1. Taxonomy (GTDB): domain Bacteria; phylum Actinomycetota; class Acidimicrobiia; order Acidimicrobiales; family JAUTXP01; genus DASYMT01. The sequence goes on from DASYMT010000314.1 coordinate 6,792, forward strand.
CCGAGGAGGCGGGGCGCACGGCGGTGGCGGTGGGCTGGGACGGCCAGGTCCGGGCCGTGCTGGTGGTGGCCGACACGGTGAAGCCCACGTCGGCCGAGGCGGTGCGGACACTGAAGGGCCTGGGGCTGCGGCCGGTGCTGCTCACCGGCGACAACGCCCGGGCCGCGGCCGCGGTGGCGGTCGAGGTGGGCATCGAGGAGGTGGTGGCCGACGTGCTGCCCGCCGACAAGGTGGAGGTGGTGCGGCGCCTCCAGGCCGAGGGGCGGGTGGTGGCCATGGCGGGCGACGGCGTGAACGACGCGGCCGCCCTGGCCCAGGCCGACCTGGGCCTGGCCATGGGCACCGGCACCGACGTGGCCATCGAGGCGTCCGACCTCACCCTGGTGGGCGGCGACCTGCGGGCCGCGGCCGACGCCATCCGCCTGGCCCGCCGCACCCTCGGCACCATCAAGGGGAACCTGTTCTGGGCCTTCGCCTACAACGTGGCCGCGCTGCCCCTGGCCGCGCTGGGGCTGCTGAACCCGCTGATCGCTGGCGGGGCCATGGCCTTCTCCAGCGTGTTCGTGGTGACCAACAGCCTGCGGCTGCGGCGGTTCAAGACGACCGCGGGTACGACCACGGGGCAGTGAGCCCCGTGTGCCTTCAACTTCCGTTTCCACAGGCACAGTGCCTGTGGAAACGCGCACGTACCGCATCGCGGCCCGACTTCCGATCGAAGAACTGCTCGTAGGGATCGCCGTTGGCCGCAGGCGGGTCGAGCTCAACACGACCGCCTACTGGTACTACCGAGCCTGTCGCGCCGCGGTCGCGGGCGGCGGCGGTTACCTCTCCGGGCTCCCAGCGTCCGAGCAGGAACGGGCGATCCTCAGCTTGCTCGAATTGCGAGGCGACATCGGGCTGCCCGCCCCGAGAGTCACGGTGCCCGTGATGGCTGAGGTCGCCCGCCGGTACTCGCAGCTCAATTTGCTGAACCTCGAAGTCGTTGCTGCAGCCCGGATCCTCGACGCCGCGGTGTGGTTGTCGGTTCCGGCAGCAGCCGGTGTTCTTCCTGAGGTGCTCGACGCCGAGGGTTTGCCCTGGGAGACGGTCGAGATCGGCTAAAGCCTGGGCGACGACGGGAAGGCCGGGACAATGCCCAGACATGAGTGCACGCCGGCAGGGCACGCGGGCGCCGGTCGCTGGGGACGCCGGGCACCGAGGAGGATCCGCGGCCCGGGGCGCGAGGAGGCGCCGCCGAGGGTGGGCGCGGCGGGGCACCGGAGAGGCCAGCCGTGCCCGCTCGTCCGTCCCTCTTGATGAGAGAGTTGTCGGGCGCGGAGAGCGAACGAGTCTCGCCTCCGCTCTCGGCGCCTATGCCGCCACCCCTCCGTTCGCAGCCGCGCAGCATCCAGGTGGAGCGCTTCCGCAGGCCGGATCCTGATCGTTCGTCAGATGCGACAGGTTGCGGCGAAGCTCCGGCGAGTTCATAGCTCGGGCGAGTCTGCCGCTATCGCGAACTCCATGCGCGGTGATGCGGCTGCTGGCGAAGTCAAGCTGTCGACACGCCAGGCCGAGCTAGGCGATCGCCGGGTCGATCGCCGGCACTACGACTCGCCGTGCGTGATTTCGGCTTGGCCCGTGGGAGGAGCCAGCGGCTCGTCCGGTGGCACGGGTGCCGCGGGGCCACGCTCTGGTTCCTCGACCGCCGAGTCACCTTGGGGAAGCCACTCGAAGCAACGATTGCACTTCTTGGCGTCGGCCGGGATGTACGTCGCGCAACTTGGGCATTGCCGCTTGCTCTGTTGGAACATTGAGCTGAACCCATCCTGCGAGGATCGGCGCTGAGCCTCCTGAGCGAGTTCCTTGACGCTGCGAGCGATCTCGTCGCCAGAGTCGCGGAAGCTCTTGAGCAGGATCCCCTCGAAGTCGGCGAAGTCGATCGTCCAACGATCGTCGTACGTGGTTCCGCCATAGCCATACGTAACCTTGACATCCAGAACGTGCTTGTCCAGTGGCCCGTTGTAGATGTCCTCCGACATGGAGACCCAGAATCGGTACCCACGACCGGGCGGGAGGTAGCGGATGCCTCGCTGGAGCGGGGTGCCATCCGCCATGGGCCGGCCGTCTCGTTGCAAGGGCTGCCGCAGAACTTCGAAAGTGACGCGCTCCGCGGCGCGCTCGCCGTAGTTGCCCACGCCCAACTCGAGCCGCCCCGCCGCCGTCGCTCGTGACGTCGGCGTAGACGTAGGGGCGCTGGCTGGTTCGGGTGGCCTGCACCATCTGGCGCGTGAGTACGACATACCAAGCGGTGACCGCGACGAGCACCACGGTCGTGACCGCCTGGATAGCTCCGGCGTTCTCGTTCAGCCACTCAACCAATCGTTGGCTCCCCCTGTTGCGTCACGTCCATCACACGACGATGTTTGCGCGCCCTCGTAGATCATGGTCGGGTCACGGAAGGCCCAGAAGGCGCTGGAGATCCCCCGCCCGGCGGACGCAGTGCCCTGCGTGACCAGCCACTTCGATCGAGAGCGGGTGACGAGAATCGAACTCGCGTTCTCAGCTTGGGAAGCGATTACGCGCAGATTTGAACGGACGACTGCGGACGAAGTGCTGGTCGGTGCCGGTGCACGTACTGCGGTGGACGGGTGCGGTTGAGGGCGGATGCCGGATGAATGCCGGATGGCCAATGGGTCGCCAACGCGGATCGTCAGGCGGGTTCCCAGAGATGCACGTCGCTGGCGTCGTAGAACCTCACCTCAAGCGCCACACGGCCTCTGCGGCGAGATGCGAGGCCTTGTCCGGTTGCGATGATGTGCTGGTTCGCCGCGGTCGACGGATCTCCGTAGAGCGAGATCGCCAGACGCTTCACCTTTGAGCGGGCAACTGCTTCGAGGACGTGGTCGTCGTTGGCATCGAGGGAGTGGCCGTAGATCACCATCGAACCTCCGACGCTTGAGAGGCTGCGCAAGCCGCGCGACAGGTAGGCGCTTCGGTTGATGCGGTCGACCTTCTGCGCTGAACCCGACTCCGCCACGTAGTGCGGGTAACGGCCGAGTGCGAGCTGCTCTCGTGTCTGATCGATGAGGCGCTCACCGGTCCGGATCCACGTCAGCTTTCGGAGTCCGTCGTCGCCGAGGTAGAGGTGCAGGGCTCCTGGAGGTAATAGACGCACTGAGCGAAGGGGTCGTAGAGGTCCCACAACACGGTCGTGTCTCCGTCAACCCCGCTGTCCCTAAATCCGTCGTCGTGTGAGCGGCCCACGTGGACACGCGCGCCGTCAGGAATCTCCTGCATCAGCGCCCAATACAGCAGGAGGTCGTAGCTGACCGTGTAGATGCGCTCGAACGGCTCAAGGAAGCGACGAACAGATCGGTATCGGTCCACAGCAATCGTGTTCGGATGGTCGGGGTGCAAGTCCGCGATCGAGTGCGCCAGCGCCTCGCGCAGCTCGTCCACGGCCTCGCGCAAGTGCACGATCGTGGCTTCGTACGTCTTCTCGTCGAGCGCGGTGA
>DASYMT010000315.1:0-4780 GCA_036008925.1 Acidimicrobiales bacterium
CGTCTCCGAGGCCTGCACCAACGCCATCGAGGCCCACCACGACATCGACGTGGAGGAGCGGGTCCTGGTGCGCTGCTCCGAGGCCGAGGACCGTCTGGAGATCCAGATTCAGGACCGGGGCCAGGGCTTCGACCCCGAGGCGCTGCCCGAGCACCCGCCGGTCACCGACCCCGAGCGCCTCAACTTCGAGCGGGGCCTGGGCATCCCGCTCATCCGCACCCTGGTCGACGAGGTGAGCTTCGAGTCCTCGGCGTCGGGGACGGCCGTGCGGCTGCTGATGTACTGCGACTCGGCCGTCGACCTCGGCGGCGACCTGGATGTGGACATCGACCTCACCGGCTTCGACCTCGACGGCGAGTGATCCGATGGCCCTGAAGAAGGTCTTCCAGCGCTTCACCCAACCGATGCAGGAGATCGACCACGCCCGTCTGCGGGAGTTCGCCTGCGCGGTGCAGGGGGCGGTCGACATCGCCGCGGCCGAGCCCCGCCAGGAGCTCACGTTGGCCGGGCAGATCAAGTACGTGCGCATTGTGCCTCGGCCCGACGGCTCGCCCTGGCTGGAGGCAACCGTGGACGACGGGACCGGCTCGATCACCGTGCTGTGGACGGGGCGCAAGAAGATCCCCGGCGTCCGGCCCGGCCAGCGGGTGGTCATCAAGGGCCGGGGCGCCCCCACCGGGCCTGGTGGGCGGCTGCTGATCTACAACCCCCGCTACGAACTCCAAGGCTGACCCCCCGCCCTACCAGACGGGACGACGGGCCGGTGCCCGGGCGCGACCCCGGTCCTCCAGCGGGCCAGGGCTAGGGGCCGATGAGCAGGGCCTTGACCGGGTCCTCGGAGTCGGGGGTCACCAGGGCCAGCACCTCGTCGCCCACCTGAAGCACGGTGTCGCCCCGGGGGACCACCACATGGCTGCTGCGGATCACCGCGACCACGCTGGCGTCGCGCGGCACGTCGAGCTGGGAGATGGCCTTGTTGGCCGCGGGCGAGTCGTCGGCCAGGGTGACCTCCACCAGCCGGGCCTGTCCGCCTTCGCCGCCGAACTGGAGCAGCCGCACCAGCGACCCGACCGACACCGCCTCCTCGACCAGCGAGGTGAGCAGGTGCGGGGTCGACACCGACACGTCGACGCCCCACGACTCGTTGAACAGCCAGTAGTTCTTGGGGTGGTTGACCCGGGCCACGACTCGGGGCACGGCGAACTCCTGCTTGGCCAGGAGCGAGACGACCAGGTTGTCCTCGTCGTCGCCGGTGGCGGCCACCACCACGTCGGTGTCGGCTAGCCCGGCCTGCTGGAGGTGGTGCACCTCGCAGGCGTCGCCCACATAGAACTCGACGTCGACCGTGGTCCGCAGCTTGGCCACCAGGTCGGGGTCCTGCTCGATGACGAGCACCTCGTGGCCCGCCTGCTTGAGGTCTTGGGCGATGTAGGTGCCCACGTTGCCTGCGCCCGCGATGGCGACCTTCATCAGTGCCCTCCGTGCCCTTCGGCGCCGCCGCTGAGACGTGCGTCCAGATCTTCGAGGTCCTCTTTTCGGACCATCACGTGCAGGATGTCGCCCTCCTGGCCCACCAGGTCGGGCCCGGCCAGCCTGGCCTCGCCCGCCCGGGTGACGGCCGCGATGCGGAAGCGCCCGGCCTCGCCCAGACCGGCCAGCTTGTGCCCGGCCCAGCCGTCGGGCACGGCCCGCTCGATCAGGCTGACGGTGCCGCCCGGGTCGGTCCAGTCCAACACCGTCTGCTCCCGGAACAGCCGTCGCATGACCTGCGCGGTCGTCCACGTGACGGTGGCGACGGTGGGGATGCCGAGGCGCTGGTAGATGAGGGCCCGGCGGGGGTCGTAGATGCGGGCCACCACGTTCTCGATCTGGTACGTCTCCCGGGCGATGCGGGCGGTGAGGATGTTGGTGTTGTCCCCGCTCGTCACCGCGGCCAGGGCGTCGGACTCGCGCACGCCCGCCTGCTCCAGGTGGTCCCGGTCGAATCCGAAGCCGAGGACGGCCCGGCCGCTCCACCGGTCAGGCAGGCGCCGGAACGCGTTGCGGTTCTTGTCGATGATGGCGACAGAGTGACCGGCCTGTTCCAGGTTGATCGCCAGCTCCGAGCCCACCCGGCCACAGCCGACCACGATCACATGCATGGCCCGTCATTCCAACAGGACGTGCGATCGTGCGCCAGTCGAGCAGCGCGACGAGCGGAATCGCGCGGTTTGGAGGACAGGGGTCCGCGAGAACACGCCCTCTGTCCCCGGACGGCCGTCAACCAGACGCCTTCACAGACGCCATCAGCGGCGCAGGTCGTGCGCCGGTGGGCACGGCGCATATCGTCCCCGGTCGTGCTGTCCTTGTTGAAGCGGGTCTTGGTGGGCCGCCCGCTGGCCACGACCGAGCAGGAGCACCAGCGCATCCCCAAGTCCATCGCGCTGGCCGTCTTCTCCTCCGACGCCATCTCCTCCACCGCCTATGCCACCGAGGAGATCCTCTTCGTCACCGCCCTCGGCGCGTCGAGCCTGGCCCTGGGCCTTTCGGTCCTGATCCCCATCGCCATCGCCGTGTCGGTCCTGCTGGTGATCGTGGTGACCTCCTACCGCCAGACGATCTTCGCCTACCCCAGCGGCGGCGGGTCCTATGTGGTGAGCCGGGAGAACCTGGGCGAGTACCCGTCCCTCTTGGCGGGCGCCTCGTTGCTGGTCGACTACATCCTCACCGTGGCCGTGTCGATCTCGGCCGGGGTGGCGGCCATCATCTCCATCCCCGCCTTCCGTGCCATGGCCGACCGGCGGGTGCTGCTGGGCCTGGTGCTCATCGCCCTCATCACCGTGGCCAACCTGCGGGGGGTGAAGGAGTCCGGTCGCATCTTCGCCATCCCGACCTACATCTACATCGCGGTCCTGACCCTGCTGGTGGGCTGGGGCCTGTTCCGGGCCTTCTTCGGCGACCTGGGCCATGTGCCGTTCGACCCGCACAAGTTCGAGGGCATGCGGGAGTCGGGCGGCCACCTCGGCCTGTTCCTCATCCTCAAGGGCTTCTCGTCGGGCGCCGTGGCCCTGACCGGCGTGGAGGCCATCAGCAACGGCGTGCCCGCCTTCCAAAGGCCCGAGTCCAAGAACGCGGCCACGACCATGGTCTGGATGGGCACCATCTTGGGCACGCTGTTCTTCGGCGTGTCGGTGCTGGCCCACCACCTGCACCCGTACCCCAGCCACGACGAGACCGTCTTCTCCCAGATGGGACGGGCCGTGTTCGGCGACGGGCCGCTGTATGTCGTGCTCCAGTTCGCCACCGCTGCCATCCTCACCCTGGCCGCCAACACCGCCTACGCCGACTTCCCCCGGCTGTCGTCGATCATCGCCCGGGACGGCTACCTGCCCCGCCAGTTCGCCAACCGGGGCGACCGGCTGGTGTTCTCCAACGGGATCGTCTTCCTGGCCGTGGCCGCGGGCGCGTTGCTGGTCGGCTTCAAAGGCCTGACCAACGCCCTCATCCCGCTGTACGCGGTGGGCGTGTTCACCTCCTTCACCCTGAGCCAGATGGGCATGGTCCGTCACCACAAGAAGGAGCGGCAGCCGGGCTGGCGCCGGGGAGTGGTCATCAACACGGTGGGCGCCTGCGCCACGTTCGTGGTCCTGCTCATCGTGGCCATCACCAAATTCAGCGCGGGCGCATGGGTCCCGCTGGTCGTCGTGCCGATCATCATCGCCGTGTTCGTCTCCATCAACCGGCACTACAAGCGCATGTCCGTCGAGCTGGCGATCACCCCGGCCGAGGTCCGGCCCGAGGTGCTCAACCACACCGTGGTGGTGCTCGTGGGCCGGGTCCACAAGGGCGTCATCAAGGCCCTCAACTACGCCCGCTCGCTGCGGCCCAACCACCTCTTCGCCGTCTACGTGGCCTTCGAGGACGAGGACCGCGAGGAGATGGAGCGCCAGTGGGAGGAGTTCGGCTTCGACATCCCGTTGGAGATCGTGGCCTCCCCCTACCGCGAGCTGGTCGAGCCGGTCGAGGCCTACCTCGAAGAGCTGGACGCCCGCTGGAACAACGACACCGTCACCGTGGTCATCCCCGAGTTCGTGCTGGGGAGGCTGTTCGACCCCCGCAACCTTCTCCACGGCCAGACCGCGTTGACCCTCAAGGCCGCGCTGCTGAACCGCGAGGGGGTGGTGGTGACGTCAGTGCCCTACCACGTGGGGTCGACCAGCCGGTAGCCCACGCCGGGTTCGGTCACCAGCCGGGGCCGGGCCGGGTCGTCCTGGAGCTTGCGCCGCAGTTGGCTGGCGTAGACCCGGAGGTACTGGGTCTCGGCGCCCCTTCACCTCGCGCTTCCACAGGCACTGTCCCTGTGGAAACGCGAGGTGAAAGGGGGGGTTAGGCGGTGGTCGGCTGGAGGAAGCGGCCGATCACCGGCAGCTCCCAGAACGACTCGGCTCGGGCGATGGCCATGGCCACCGGCAGCAGGTGCTCGGGCGCGTCGTACACCGCGTACCGGGGCTCGCGCACGATCACACAATGGTGGGCGATGTCGACCACCAGGTCGCCGACCACCAGCACGGCCTGGTCGCCCGCGCCCCGGTCCGACCGCGCCGCTTGGTGGCGCAGGGCCACCCGCACCCGAGCCAGCAGTTCGGGCATGGGCCAGCACCTTGCGCTCGTCGGAGCCCTCGGCCGACAGCACCACCACCGGCACGTCCGACCAGCCCCGCCTCGCCCTCCTCAACCCCGGACGACTCCCTCCGCGCCTAGCCCGTCCATAGGGTGGACCGCCCTCACCTGTCGAAGCCGA
>DASYMT010000316.1:0-1542 GCA_036008925.1 Acidimicrobiales bacterium
ACCGGAGTTCCAGCTGGCATGAGGCGTGACGTGGACGATCTCGAGTTCGACGAGGCCCTGCCGCTCCTGTCCGTGCCCGCCGAGGTCCACGACCCGCGCACCCTGTCGCGCCGACGGTTCATCCAGGGCGCGCTGCTGGCCGGCGCCGCCACCGCGCTGCCCGTCATCCGGGGCACCGACCGGGCCGGGGCGGCCAGCCCGGTGGGGGCGGGGGACGGCATCCTCGTCGTGGCCTTCCTCGGCGGCGGCAACGACGGCCTCAACACCCTCGTCCCCCAGTCCGGCCCGGCGCGGGCCCGCTACGACCAGATCCGTCCGGCCGTGAGCGTGCCCGCCGCGTCGCTGCTCCCCGTGGGCGGGGGCTGGGGCCTGCACCCCTCGCTGGGCGCCCTCCAGGCCCGCTACCGGCGGGGCCAGGTGGCCCTCGTGCAGGGCGCCGGCATCGCCGAGCCGGACCTCTCGCACTTCACCGCCACGGCCAGGACCATGCGCGGGTCGTTCAACGGGGCGGCGTCGGGGTGGCTGGGCCGCTACCTCGACGAGCTGCCCGACTGGGACAGCGGCATGCGGGCCATGGCGGTGGCCAGCTCGGTGCCCCTGTACCTCGTCGGCGCGCGGGCCAAGGTCACCGCCATCCCCAGCCACGGCTCGCTGTGGGGGGCGGACCGGTCCGACCCGCAGGAGGCGCTCCTCATGGACGCCGTCAGCCAGCTCGGGTCGCAGCCCTCCGGGCTCGGTCGCTGGGGCGACGCGCTGGCCGCCAACGGGCGCGACGCCGTCCGCCAGGCCCAGGTCGTGGACCGCATCGTGCAGCCCAGCCCGGGCGCTCCCGGCCTGCCCCTCGACCTCACGCTGGCCGCCCGCCTGGTCAACGCCGACCTCGGCACCCGCGTGGTGGGCGTGACCCTCAAGGGCTGGGACACCCACTACGCCCAGGCCGGCCTGCACGCCCAGCTCCTGGCCGAGCTCGACTTCGCCATCGAGCAGTTCTTCGCCACCCTGGCCAACGCCTACCGCTCGCGGGTGACGCTGCTCGTGCAGAGCGAGTTCGGCCGCCGGCCCGAGCAGAACGGCAGCCTGGGCACCGACCACGGCACGGCCAACCTCATGATCCTCGCCGGGCAGAACGTGCGGGGCGGGCTCCACGCCGCCGCGCCGTCGCTCGACCGGCTCGACGGCCGGGGCAACCTCGTCCCGAGCGTCGACCACCGGTCGGTCTACGGCTCGGTGCTCGAGCGCTGGCTGGGCGCCGACGGCCGCCAGGTGCTCGGCGGGAGCTTCGAGCACCTCGACCTGTTCGCCGCCCCACCCGGCGCCCCCCGCCCGGCCTGACCCGCGCACCGGCCAAGATGGCCGCGATGGACGCCGCGACGACCGGGGCCGAGGCGACGGTGCGGGAGGCGATCGCCCAGCGGGGGAGCCTGTCCTTCGCCGAGGTGGTGGAGGTGGCCCTCTACGACCCCGACGCCGGCTTCTACGCCACCGGGGGCCGGGCCGGGCGCCGGGGCGACTTCCTGACCAGCCCCGAGGTGGGCCCGCTGT
>DASYMT010000317.1:0-2427 GCA_036008925.1 Acidimicrobiales bacterium
ATCGAGGTCTTCGACATCCGGGGCGACAACCTCACCAGCCCCAAGCTGGCCTACAAGCTGCCGCTGTCGACGGGCCTGGGCCCGCATGACATCACCTTCAACGCCGACGGGTCGCGGGCCTACGTGGCCGCCCTGTCGCACTCGTTGATCCTCGACACCACCGACCTGGCCGCCCCCAAGGTCGTGGGCACGGTGGTCGACCCGGCCATCTCCATCCACCACCAGGCCGACCCCATCACGGTCGACGACCCCATCCTCGGCACCCGCACCTTCATGGTCGTGAGCGACGAGCTGGCGGGCGTCATCCAGGGCTCGGGCGCCTGCCCGGGCGGCGGCCTGCACATCTACGACGTGACCGGCGACCTGGAGAGGACCCCGGTCAAGGTGGGCGCCTTCTTCATCCCCCAGGTGGCCCCGCCCGGCCAGGTGGCCCACCTCCGTTGCAGCGCCCACGTCTTTCGGGCCTACAAGGCGCCTGACGGCCGCAACCTCATGACCATCGCCTGGTATGGCGCGGGCGTGCGGGTGCTCGACATCTCCGGCCTGGCGGGCGTGGCCGTGGGCATCGAGAACGGCATCGGGACCGTGGGCGCGGGCATCAAGCAGATCGGGTACTTCTTCTTCCCCGACGACCAGACGTTCCCGGGCAGCTACGGGAGCGAGACGTGGTCGGCCAAGGTCCACCACTTCGACCCCGACGGCTCGGCCTACATCTTCGCCAACGACCTGGTGCGGGGCTTCGACGTGTACCGCTTCGACGCGTCGAAGCCGGAGGCCGTCGACCCCGGCGAGTGGCTGGCCGGGACCACGCCCGCCCTGCGCACGCCGAGCCGGGCCGAGTACAAGCCGTTCTGCGTGCTCATCGCCGAGCGCAACGGCGGCGGAGGCGTGAAGTGACCGCCGCCCGCGTCGCCCGCCGCACCCTGCCAGCGGCCACCCTCGCGGCCCTCCTGGGCGCGGTGGCGGCGTCGTCCCCGGCCCAGGCCACCCGCCAGGAGCAGTACACGTACGTGGCCGTGCCCGGCGACGTGGGCGCCCTCAACTGCGACGGCTCCCTGAAGGTGACCGACGTGGGCTACGGCGGGCTGTGCTTCGACATCTGGCGCACCGACGTGTCGGTGGCGGTCACCATCAACGACGAGTCGGGCGTGCCCACCGGCGGCAACCTGCGCTTCCGGGACGCGTCGGGCACCAAGATCGGGACCGACCTGCCCTTCTGCGGGAAGACCGCCTCGCTGGCCATCCCGACCGGGGCCAAGGACATCATCGTGTGGTCGTGGGGGGCCAAGTCGGTGGCCAACATCTCGTGCAGCCCGTCCACCCGGGGCACCATGACGGCGGTGTACGAGTCCGCATGAGGCTGCGGCGGCTGGCTCTGTCGACCGGCGTGCTCCTCGCCCTCAATGCCCCGGCCCACGCGGCCCGGTCCGAGTCGTACGCCTACGTGGCCGGGCCCGGCGACCTGACCGTGGTCAACTGCGACGGCAGCGTCAAGGTGACCGAGACGGGCCTGGGCGGCACCTGCTTCGACGTCCTGCGGGGCGATGCCACCGTCGCGATCACCGCGGCCGACGCCACGGGGCTGCCCATCTCCGTCACCTACGGCTTCCGGGACGCGGCCGACTCGGTCATGGGCGACTACGTCCAGTTCTGCGGGACCAGCCCCACCGTGGCCGTGCCCGAGGGGGCCAAAGGGGTCATCGCCTACGTGGACACGGCGCTGGTCGCCACCAGCCCCTGCACGGGCACGCCCGGCACCACCGGCACGCTCACCGCCGTCTACGGCTGAGCAGCCGCCCAGCGCCGTTTGCCCGATCGGCCCGCCGCCCCTATCCTTGTCAGCCGGTCAGCGCGCCTCTACACGAAGGACTTCGCGTGCGTACGTTCTCTCCCAAACCCAGTGATGTGCAGCGCGCCTGGCACGTGGTGGATGCCGACGGCCTGGTGCTCGGTCGGCTGTCAACCGAGGTGGCCCGCATCCTGCGGGGCAAGCACAAGCCCATCTTCGCCCCCCACCTCGACACCGGCGACCACGTCATCGTGGTGAACGCGGCCAAGATCGTCCTCACCGCCGACAAGGCCTCGAAGAAGCTGGCCTACCACCACTCGGGCTACCCGGGCGGCCTGCGGGCCACCAAGTACGTCGACCTGATGGCCGCCAAGCCCGAGGAGGCCGTCCGCAAGGCGGTCAAGGGCATGCTCCCCAAGGGCCCCCTGGGCCGGGCCATGCTCAAGAAGCTCAAGATCTACGCCGGTCCGAACCACCCGCACGCCGCCCAGGCTCCCCAGGAGCTGCTTGTCGAAGGCGCCCGCCGGGCTGCCGTCTAGGAGAATCGCCGCATGCCCAAGCCGCTCACGCAGACCACCGGCCGCCGCAAGCAGGCCGTCGCCCGGGTCCGCTTTCGCCCCGGGACCGGGGTCATCACG
>DASYMT010000318.1:0-1550 GCA_036008925.1 Acidimicrobiales bacterium
ACGTTCTGCACGTCGTCGTGGTCCTCCAGCGCGTCGATGAGGCGCAGGACCTTCTTGGCGTCGCCCTCGGTGTCCAAGGGCACGGTGGTGGACGACAGCAGGGTCAGCTCCGCCGAGTCGAACTCGATGCCCGCCTCCTCCAGCGCGGCCCGCAGCCCGCCCAGGTCCGACGGCTCCGACGTGAGCTGCCACGTGTCGCCCTGGTCCTGGAGGTCCTCGGCCCCTGCGTCCAGCGCCACCAGCATGAGGTCGTCCTCGGTCACCTTCTTGGGCAGGATCACCACGCCCTTGCGGGCGAACTGCCAGGCCACCGCGCCGGGCTCGGCCATGGACCCGCCGTTCTTGGTGAAGACGTTGCGGATGTCCGAGCCGGTGCGGTTGCGGTTGTCGGACAGGCACTCCACGATCACGGCCACGCCGTTCGGCGCGTACCCCTCGTAGTTGATCGCCTCGTACTTCACGCCCTCCAGCTCGCCCGTGCCCCGCTTGATGGCCCGGTCGATCGTGTCCATGGGCACCGAGCTGTCCCGGGCCTTGGCCACCATGGACCGCAGGCTGGCGTTCGTCTCGGGATCGCCGCCGCCCTCCCGGGCCGCCACCTCCACCTGCCGGATCAGCTTGGCGAAGAGCTTGCCCCGGGCCTTGTCCTGCGCGCCCTTCTTGTGCTTGATGGTCGCCCACTTGGAATGACCGGACATGGCTACAAGCCTCCCAGGAAGAGTTGGTGTACGCGCAAGTCGCCGGACAGCTCGGGGTGGAACGCGGCGGCCAGCACAGGTCCCTGGCGCACCAGCACGGGATGCCCGTCCACCGACGCCAGCACCTCCACGTCGGGCCCGGCCTCCTCCACGAACGGGGCCCGGATGAACACGGCGTCGACCGGCCCGCCCGCCACCCCCTCCACGTCGAGCGCCGTCTCGAACGAGTCGACCTGGCGACCGAAGGCGTTGCGCCGCACCTTGATGTCGACCACGCCGAAGCTGCGCTGGTCGGGCCGCCCGTCGAGCACGTGGGCGGCCAACAGGATCATCCCCGCGCACGTGCCGAAGGCGGGCATCCCGTCGCCCAGGCGCTCGGCCACCACGTCGAACAGGCCCGACGAGCCGAGCAGGAGGGACATGGTCGTCGACTCGCCGCCCGGCAGGACGAGGCCGTCGACGCCGGCCAGGTCGTCGGCCGAGCGGACCTCGACCGGCTCAGCGCCGAGCGCGGCCAGCGCGCCCGCGTGCTCGCGGACGTCGCCCTGGAGGGCCAGGATCCCCACCTTGCCCATGGCCTGGAGGCCTCGGCACTACCAGCCCCGCTCGGCCAGCTTGGTCTCGACCGCGGCCATCTCCAGCCCCCGCATGGCCTCGCCCAGGCCCCGCGACACCTTGGCCACGATCGACGCGTCCCGGTAGAGGGTGGTCGCCTCCACCACGGACCTGGCCATCTTGGCCGGGTCCGACGACTTGAAGATGCCGGAGCCCACGAACACGGCCTCGGCCCCCAACTGCATGACCAGCGAGGCGTCGGCCGGGGTGGCGATGCCGCCTGCGCAGAACATGGGC
>DASYMT010000319.1:0-3646 GCA_036008925.1 Acidimicrobiales bacterium
CCCCGGCGTCTTCATGTCCACCACGAAGTACGAGATGCCTTTGTGCTTGGTGGCCGACGGGTCGGTCCTCGCAATGAGGATCCCGAACCGGGCCCAGTGCGCCAATGACGTCCAGACCTTCTGCCCGTTGACCACGTACTCGTCGCCGTCCCGCTCGGCCCGAGTCGACAAAGACGCAAGGTCAGAGCCCGCGCCCGGCTCGGAGAAGAGCTGGCACCACAGCTCCTCGCCCGCCAGCAGCGGCAGCAGATAGCGCTCCTTCTGCTCCTCCGTCCCTGCGTGCAGGATGGTCGGCCCGGCCCAGCCGATCCCGATCGGGTTCAGCGGCCGGGACACGCCCGCGGCCCGCAGCTCGGCGTCGATCAGGAGCTGGTGGAGGGGGTCGGCGTCGAGGCCCCACGGCCGGGGCCAGTGCGGCGCCACATAGCCCGCCAGTGCCAGATCCCGCCCCGACGGCCGGGGGTGCGCGGCCAGCCAGGCCCGCACCTCGGCCCGCCGGGGATCGTCCTCCCCAGGCAGTTCGAAGTCCATGGATTGAAACGTATGCTCACAAAATGCCCGGTTGGAACTTTGCCGACATCTGGGAGGCCGTCGCCGAGACGCAGCCCGATGCCCCCGCCCTCGTCCACGCCGACCGCCGGGTCACCTGGGGCGAGTTCGACGCCCGGGCCGACGGCGTGGCCGCCTGGCTGCTCCAACTCGACGGCATCGCCCACCAGGACAAGGTCGCCCACTACCTCTACAACGGCCCCGAATTCCTCGAGTCGATGTTCGCCATCTTCCGGGCGGGCCTGGCCCCGGTGAACACCAACTACCGCTACGCCGACGAGGAGCTGCTCTACCTCTGGGACAACGCCGACGCGGCGGCCGTCGTCTTCCACGGCACCTTCGCCGACCGCGTCGACACGCTCCGCCACAAGCTCCCCAAGGTCAAGGGCTGGCTGTGGGTCGACGACGGCAGCGGCCCCTGTCCCGACTGGGCCACCCCCTACGAGCAGCAGGCGGCCAACGGGAGGCCCGGCCGGCGCGTCCAAGGCCCGTGGGGCCGCGACGGGGACGACCTCTACATGCTCTACACGGGCGGCACCACCGGCATGCCCAAGGGCGTGATGTGGCGCCAGGACGACATCTTCGGCTCCCTCAACGAGTCGGGCGGCATGCCCTATCCGGCCCAGCCCGACTATGCCGAGGTGCGCCGCCTCCGGGCCGAGCAGGGCCCCGGACTGGTGGGCGTCCCCGCCTGCCCGCTCATGCACGGCACCGGCGCGTTCACCTCGTTCAACATCCTCGACGGCGGCGGCTGCGTCGTCACCCTCCCCAGCCGGGCCTTCGACCCCGACGAGCTGCTCGAGACGATCGAGCGCGAGCGGGTCAACGCCGTCGCCATCGTGGGCGACGCGTTCGCCAAGCCCATCCTCCGGGCCCTCGACGCCAGCCCGGGCAAGTACGACATCAGCAGCCTCATCCTCATGGTGTCGTCGGGCGTGATGTGGAGCCACGAGACCAAGCAGGGCCTGCTGGGCCACCACCCGGGGATGCTGCTGGCCGACGCCTTCTCCTCGTCGGAGGCGCTGGGCATGGGCAACTCGGTGTCCGGCGGCGCCAACGCGGCAGAGACGGCCACCTTCAGCCTGGGCGCCCACGCCGTCGTCATCACCGACGACGACCGCATCGTGGAGCCGGGCTCGGGCGAGATCGGCATGGTCGGCGTCAAGGGCCGAACCCCGATGGGCTACTACAAGGACCCGGAGAAGTCGGCCAAGACCTTTCGCACTATCGACGGCGTGCGCTACTCCATCCCGGGCGACTACGCCACGGTCGAGCCGGACGGCACCTTGAAGCTGTTGGGCCGGGGCTCGGTCTGCATCAACACGGGCGGCGAGAAGGTCTACCCCGAGGAGGTGGAGGAGGTGCTGAAGACGCACCCCGCCATCCGCGACGCGGTGGCCGTCGGCGTCCCCGACGACAAGTGGGGCGAGGCCATCACCGCCATGGTCGAGCCGCACGACGGCGCCGCGGTCGACGAGGCCGACGTGATCGCCCACGTGAAGTCCCGCCTGGCCTCCTACAAGGCGCCCAAGCGGGTGCTGGTGGTGGAGACCATCGGCCGGGCGCCCAACGGCAAGGTCGACTACAAGCGCCTGAAGGCCGAGGCCGCCGAGCGAACTTGACCCGACGGTCAAGGGTCCGACTACCTTCCGGCCATGGCAGATCTCGGCTACGACGGCAAGGTTGCGATCATCACCGGCGCGGGCGGCGGCCTGGGACGTGAGCACGCCCTGCTGCTCGCCTCGCGCGGCGCCCAGGTCGTCATCAACGACTTGGGCGGCTCGGTCAGCGGTGAGGGCGGCGACGCGGGCCCGGCCCACACCACGGCCAAGGAGATCGAGGACCTGGGCGGCGTGGCCGTGGCCGACACCAACAGCGTGGCCACGCCCGAGGGCGGCGAGGCCATCGTGCAGACGGCCGTCGACGCCTTCGGCAAGGTCGACATCGTCATCAACAACGCGGGCATCCTGCGGGACAAGACGTTCCACAACATGACCCCCGAGTTCCTCGACCCGGTCCTCGACGTGCACCTGCGGGGCGCCTTCAACGTGACCAAGCCCGCGTGGTTGAAGATGCGCGAGAACAGCTACGGCCGCATCGTGAACACGTCGTCCAACTCGGGCATCCTCGGCAACTTCGGCCAGTCGAACTACGGCGCGGCCAAGATGGGCCTGGTCGGCTTCACCCGGGTCCTCGCGGCCGAGGGGGCCAAGTACAACATCAGGGTCAACGCCCTCGCCCCGGTGGCCCGCACCCGCATGACCGAGGAGCTGCTCGGGCCGCTGGCCGACAAGCTCGACCCCAAGCTGGTCTCCCCCATCGTGGCCTGGCTCGTCCATGAGGACTGCCCGGTGACCGGCGAGATCTACAGCGCGGCGGGCGGCCGCATCGCCCGCTTCTTCATCGGGCTCACCGAGGGCTATTACAACCCGGAGCTTTCGCTGGAGGACGTGCGGGACCACTTCGAGCAGATCCGCAACGAGGACGGGTACATCGTCCCCGCGGGCCCGGCCGACGAGTTCGGCCAACTGCTGAAGCACTTCTCCGCCTAGCCGTCCTTCCCCCTTCCATCCATCATTTCCACAGGCACTGTCCCTGTGGAAATCACAGATGGAGCGGGTGCTGGGCCTGCCCAAGGAGCCATGACGCTGACCCCCGACGAACTCCTCACCACCACCCGGGCCGTGCGCAAGCGGCTCGACCTGTCCCGGCCCGTCCCACGCGACCTGCTCACCCAGTGCATCGAGATCGCCCTCCAGGCCCCGTCCGGGTCCAACCGGCAGGGCTTCCACTTCCTCGTGGTCGACGACGCCGACAAGCGGGCGGCCCTGGCCGACATGTACCGCCGGTCGTGGGCCCTCTACGCGGCAGCCGGTTCGAACACGTGGGCCGAGGGCGATCCCCGGCACGAGCGCTACGACGCGGTGAAGTCGTCGGCGGGCTATCTGGCCGAGCACCTGCACGAGGTGCCGGTCCACGTCATCCCGTTGGCCAAGGGGCGGGTGGAGGACCGCAAGGGCTCGTCGCCCGCCAGCTTCTTCGCCTCGGTGATCCCGGCCGCCTGGAGCTTCATGCTGGCGGCCCGGGCCCGGGGCCT
>DASYMT010000320.1:0-1923 GCA_036008925.1 Acidimicrobiales bacterium
GGGGCCAGCGCGGCGGGGTCGTCCAAGCCCGGGCTCGACTCGGCCAGCCCCCGCCGAAGCTCCTCGCCGCGGGCGGCCCACCCGTCCAGGTCCCACAGCGCGCCCGCGTCCACCGCAGACTCCAGCCGCCCCACCGCCGACAGGCACTGCGCCTCGACGACGGGGCCGGGCGACCACACCAGGTTGTCGGGCCGCAGCCACACGCCCTCGCGCAGCTCGGCCATCCGGAGCCGCCCCATCAAGGCCCGCAGCTCGCCCCGGTCGCCCGGCGAGCGCCTGCCCGCCGACCCGGACACGAAGCAGAAGCGCCACTCCTCCCGCCGCCAGGCCCGGGTTCGGGCGGTCCGGCTGGCCTCCTGCCGGGCCTGTCGCTCCAGCAGCCGCCCGGCCAGCCGGTACGAGCCGTCGTCGGCCTCCACCTCCCCGGCGGCCAGCATGCGCGACAGCGCGGTGCGCACAGAGCCCTCCGAGATGCCGAACAGCTCGCCCGCCTGCACCAGGACGCGCACGGGCAGCACCGGGGGCCGGGTCCCGAGCAGGGTGCTGAGCACCACGGAGCGGGCGGGGAGCGAGACCTTACGAGGTTGCGACACGTGTACCACCAAGCGTAATATGAAGGCGTGGTGGCCACACAGACCGAACCCCGGACCATGCTCCCGCCCCCCGAGCTGCTGCCGGACGTCCTCCCCACCGAGCGGCTCACTGCCACCGGCAGGCCGGTCCCGCCCATCCGCGAGGAGCTGCGCCGCATCGCCAACGCCCGAAACGCCCTGAGCGTGGCGGGCGTCTTCGCGCAGTCGTTCGGCGTGATCGCCTTCGCCGTCGCCCTGCACAACCCCTTCGCCTACGCGGCGGCCTACCTCCTCATGGGCCGGGCCTTCGCCCTCTATGCCATCCTCGGCCACGAGGCCGCCCACCGCCTCCTGTTCACCCGCAAGCGCTGGAACGACACCATCGGACGCTGGCTGCTGAGCTACCCCAGCTTCACCGCCTTCGACGCCTACCGCCGGGTCCACATGGCCCACCACAAGGACGAGATGGGCCCCGAGGAGCCGGACTACATGCTGTACGCGCCCTATCCCGTCCCCCCCGACTCAATGCGCCGCAAGCTGACCCGGGACGCCTTCTTCAACTCGGGCTACAAGAACCTCAAGGGACTGGTGAAGGCGCTCAAGCGCCCCGGCCCGTCGCGCCAGGTGGCGTCGTCCATCCTCGGCACCCAGCTCGCGGTCGCGGTCCTGCTCACGGTCACGACGCAGCGCTGGTGGGTGTACCCGGTCCTGTGGCTGGCCCCGTGGATGTCGGTGTGGAAGGTCATCAACCGGCTGCGGGCCATCGCCGAGCACGGGGGCATGACCCGCTCGGGCGACCGGCGCCTCACCACCCACCACGTCCGCCAGACCCGGCTCGCCCGCTTCTGGATGGTGCCGTTCAACACGGGCTGGCATCTGGCCCACCACGTGGACATCGGCATCCCCTTCCGCAGCCTGCCCAAGCTGCACCACGAGCTGGTGGCCGCGGGCTGGATCGTGCCCGACCTGGAGTACCCGGACTACCGCTCCCTCTGGAAGGCCCTGGCCTCGGGCTGACCCTGCCCACACGGCCGGAAACCCGGTAAACCGGCGGTACGATGCGCCAGTGGCCTCCCTCGCCGAGTTGGAGCGCGTCGCCAGCGTCTGCACCCGCTGCCCGTTGGCCGCGGGCCGCACGCACGTGGTGTTCGGCGTGGGCGACCCCAACGCCGACCTGCTGTTCGTGGGCGAGGGGCCGGGCCAGCAGGAGGACCTCAAGGGCGAGCCCTTCGTGGGCCGCTCGGGCCAGCTCCTCGACCGCCTCATGGTGGAGGAGATCGGGATGGGCCGGGACCGCTGCTACATCGCCAACGTGGTCAAGTGCCGCCCCCCCGGCAACCGCGACCCGCTG
>DASYMT010000321.1:0-6168 GCA_036008925.1 Acidimicrobiales bacterium
GGCGAGAAGCGCTACATCCTGGCCCCGGCCCGGGTGGCGGTCGGCGACCTGCTCCAGAGCGGCCAGGGCTCGGACATCCGGCCCGGCAACGCCCTGCCCCTGCGCTACATCCCGGTCGGCACCACCGTGCACAACGTGGAGCTCAAGCCGGGCGCAGGCGGCAAGCTGGCGCGGGGCGCGGGCATGAGCGTGCAGCTCGTGGCCAAGGAGGGCGACTTCGCCACCCTGCGCCTCCCGTCCACCGAGATGCGCCGGGTCGCGATCGACTGCCGGGGCACGGTGGGCGAGGTGGGCAACGCCGAGGCCGAGCTCATCAAGATCGGCAAGGCGGGCCGCAACCGGTGGAAGGGCGTTCGGCCCCAGACCCGAGGCGTGGCCATGAACCCGGTCGACCACCCGTTGGGCGGCGGCGAGGGCAAGACCTCGGGCGGCCGCCACCCGGTGTCGCCGTGGGGCCAGCCTGAGGGCCGGACCCGCGACAAGAACAAGGAATCGCAAAAGCTCATCATCCGACGTCGCCGCACGCGCGGGTCGCGTCGGTAGGTAAGGGACGGACATGCCGCGCTCATTGAAGAAGGGCCCGTTCGTGGACGACCACCTGTTGAAGAAGGTGGACGCCCTCAACACGGCCAACGACAAGCGGGTCATCAAGACGTGGTCCCGCCGGTCCACGATCATCCCCGACATGGTCGGCCACACCATCGCCGTCCACGACGGGCGCAAGCACGTGCCCGTCTACATCACCGAGTCGATGGTGGGCCACAAGCTGGGCGAGTTCGCCCCCACCCGGACCTTCCGCTACCACGCGGGCCAAGAGCGGGCGGGTCGTCGCTGATGCCGGGACCGAAGACCAACGAGCGCGAGGGCACCCGCGCCATGCTGCGCTACTGCGGGACCTCGGCGTTCAAGATCCGCCCCGTCCTCGACCTCGTCCGGGGCAAGGAGGTGGGCGAGGCCCGCGAGATCCTGCGCTTCAGCGAGCGCGATGCGGCCCGCATCGTGGGCAAGCTGCTCGACTCGGCCGTGGCCAACGCGGCTGAGAACGACAAGCTCGACCCCGAGGAGCTGTTCGTGTCGGCCTGCTTCGCCGACGAGGGCATGACCCACAAGCGCTGGCGCCCCCGGGCCCGGGGCCGGGCCACCCGCATCCGCAAGCGCACCTCGCACATCACGGTGATCGTGTCCCGCCTGCCCGAGGACAAGCTGGCCCGTCTGCGGGCCAAGCGGGCGGCGGAGACCCAGAACCGCCGGGCCCGCCGGGTGGCCGCAGGCCGCCAGGGCCGTCGCACCCGCCGAGACGAGCAGCTTCCGGGCACGGCCGAGCCGGTGAACGCCGAGGCGGCCGACACCGTCGAGCAGACCATCGCCGAGCAGGACGCGGCGGCGGTCGAGACGGAAGCCGTGGAGACGGATGCCGTGGAGGCTGGGGTCGAGGAGGCTGCGGCGGCCGAGAGCACCGAGGAGCCCACTGCGGCCGAGGTGGCCGAGGCCGAGGAGGCAGAAGGCATCGTCGACCAGCAGGCGCCCGCGGTGGCCGCAGCCGAGGAAGCCGAAGCAGACGAGGCAGAGACTGAGAAGGAAGAAGGCGAGTAATGGGCCAGAAGGTCAATCCCTACGGCTTCCGCCTCGGCGTCACCACGGACTGGAAGTCCCGGTGGTTCAACGACCGGGAGTACCAGGACTACGTGATCGAGGACTGGAAGATCCGTGCCTATCTGATGGGGCAGCTCGAGCGCGCCGCGGTGAGCCGCATCGAGGTGGAGCGCACCCGCGACCGCCTGCGCATCGACCTGCACACCGCCCGCCCCGGCATCGTCATCGGGCGGCGGGGGGCCGAGGCCGACCGCCTGCGCACCAAGCTGGCCGAGATCACCAACAACCCCAAGGTCCAGCTCAACATCCAGGAGATCAAGCAGCCGGAATTGGACGCGGCGCTGATCGCCCAGGGCATCGCCGACCAGTTGGCGGGCCGGGTGAGTTTCCGCCGGGCCATGAAGCGGGCTGTCCAGACCGTCATGAAGGCGGGTGCCCAGGGCGTGCGCGTGCAGTGCTCGGGCCGCCTGGGCGGAGCCGAGATGTCGCGCTCTGAGGCCTACCGCGAGGGCCGGGTGCCGCTGCACACGCTGCGGGCCGACATCGACTACGGCTTCCGCGAGGCCAAGACCACCTTCGGCCGCATCGGCGTCAAGGTGTGGATCTACAAGGGCGACATCCTCCCCTACAAGACCTCGGCCGACGACAAGATCAAGCGCGAGGCCGACATGGCCACCGGCGGCACGTCGGGCGAGGCCCGTCCCCGCAAGGTCATCTCCGCGGGCGGCGGCCGCCGCAGGCCGGAGCAGGGGGAGCCGGGCACGGCCACCGAGCCTGCCGCAGCCGCCCCGACGGCTCCCGCCGAGGAGGCTGCGCCGATCATCCCCGAGGTCGACCCCGACCTCGAGCGCCTCTTGGCCGAGGAAGAGGAGATCGAGCGCAAGACCCGCGACGAGCACCACGAGGCCCCGCACATGCGTCGGGAGGCGGACTGACATGTTGATGCCCAAGAAGGTCAAGCATCGCAAGCAGCACCGCGGCCGCCGCGAGGGCATGGCCAAGGGCGGCACCCTGATCACCTTCGGCGACTACGGCATCCAGGCGCTGGAGCCGGGCTGGATCACGGCCCGCCAGATCGAGGCCGCCCGTATCGCCATGACCCGCCACATCAAGCGAGGCGGCAAGGTGTGGATCCGGATCTTCCCCGACAAGCCGGTGACCCAGAAGCCGGCCGAGACCCGCATGGGCTCGGGCAAGGGCAACCCCGAGTACTGGGTGGCCGTCGTGAAGCCCGGCCGCATCATGTTCGAGCTGGCTGGCGTGGACGAGGCGCTGGGCAAGTCCGCTATGGAGCGGGCCATCCAGAAGCTGCCCATCAAGGCCAAGTTCGTGGTGCGCCGCGAGCAGCAGGAGGAGGTGGAGGTCTGATGCCCAACGTCCGAGCGGACGAGCTCCGCAACATGCCCGACGACGAGTTGGAGTCCCGCCTCGTCGAGCAGAAGCACGAGCTGTTCAACCTGCGCTTCAAGAACGTGACCGGCCAGCTCGACAACCCGAGCCGGCTTGGCATCGTCCGGCGCGACATCGCCCGCATCAACACCATCCTGCGCGACCGCGAGATCGCGGCAGCCGAGGCGCAGGACGAAGGAGTCGACAATGGCTGACGAGACGACTGAGACGGCTGACGCCGCTCGGGCGAACCGGCGCAAGGTCCGGGAGGGCCTGGTGGTGTCCACCAAGATGGACAAGACCGCGGTCGTCGCCGTCATCGAGCGCGTGCGCCACCCCCGCTACGCCAAGACGGTGCAGCGGACCAAGCGCCTGTACGCCCATGACGAGGCCAACGACGCCCGCGTGGGCGACCGCGTGCGCATCCAGGAGACCCGGCCGCTGTCGAAGCTGAAGCGCTGGCGGGTCGTGGAAGTGCTGGAGCGCGCAAAGTGATCCAACAGGAGTCCCGGCTTCGGGTGGCCGACAACTCGGGCGCCAAGGAGGTCCTCTGCATCAAGGTGCTGGGGGGCTCTCGTCGGCGCTACGCGTCGATCGGCGACGTGTTCGTGGCCACCGTCAAGGACGCCATCCCGGGGGCGGCCGTCAAGAAGGGCGACGTCGTGAAGTGCGTCGTCGTCCGCACCAAGAAGGAGAAGCGGCGGCCGGACGGCAGCTACATCCGCTTCGACGAGAACGCCGCCGTGCTGATCAACGACCAGCAGCAGCCGCGCGGCACGCGCATCTTCGGACCCGTGGGCCGTGAGCTCCGGGACAAGAAGTTCATGCGGATCATCTCGCTGGCACCAGAGGTGTTGTGATGCGAATCAAGAAGGGCGACCGCGTCAAGGTGTTGACCGGCAAGGACCGAGGCAAGGAGGGCACCGTCATGCGCGCCCTGCCGGCCGAGGACCGGGTCATCGTCGAGGGCGTCAACGTGGCCAAGCGCCACCAGCGGGCCACCCGGGCCACGATGCAGGGCGGGATCATCGACAAGGACATGCCGATGCCCGTCTCCAATGTGGCCCTCCTGTGCTCGAGCTGCGGCCCCACCCGGGTCGGCTACAAGTTCGAGGACATCGGAGGCGGCGCCCGCCGCAAGATCCGCGTCTGCAAGAAGTGCGGAGGTGAGGTCTGATGGCAGCCGCCACCAAGGAGCGGCCCCGGCTGAAGACCCGGTTCGACACCGAGTTGCGGGCCCAGCTCAAGGACACGCTCGGCCTCGGCAACATCATGGAGGTCCCGCGGTTCGAGAAGATCGTCATCAACATGGGCGTGGGCAAGGCCACCCAGCAGCCGTCGCTGCTGGAGGGCGCCGTGCGCGACCTGACGATCATCAGCGGCCAGAAGCCGCTGGTGACCAAGGCCAAGCAGTCGATCGCCGGGTTCAAGCTTCGTGAGGGCAACTCGATCGGCGCCAAGGTCACGCTGCGGGGCGACCGCATGTGGGAGTTCCTGGACCGGCTCGTCAGCCTGGCCATCCCCCGCATCCGCGACTTCCGCGGCCTGCCGCCCAACGCCTTCGACGGGCGGGGCAACTACACGTTCGGCGTCAACGAGCAGCTCATCTTCCCGGAGATCGATTACGACAAGATCGACACCACCCGGGGCATGGACATCACCATCGTGACCACCGCCCGGACCAACGCAGAGGGCAAGGCCCTCCTCGATGCGTTCGGGTTTCCGTTCAAGCGCGAGGGGCAGCAGTAGTGGCAAAGAAAGCTCTGATCGAAAAGCAGCAGCGCAAGCCCAAGTTCAAGGTGCGGGCCTACACCCGGTGCCGCCGGTGCGGCCGTCCCCACTCGGTCTTCCGCAAGTTCGGGCTGTGCCGTATCTGCCTGCGCGAGCTGGCCCATGCGGGCGAGCTTCCCGGCGTGACCAAGGCCAGTTGGTAAGGGGGTGGTGCTGAGATGACCATGACCGACCCCATCGCCGACATGCTCACCCGCATCCGCAACGGCAACACCGCGATGCACGACGTGGTGCGCATGCCCTCCTCGAAGCTGAAGGAGTCCCTCGCCGACATCCTCCAGCGAGAGGGCTACATCGACGGGTTCAACGTGGCCGACGACCCGGGCCGACCGGGCCGCGTCCTCGAGATCCGCATGAAGTACACGCACGACCGCAGTCGCACGATCTCCGGCATCCGCCGCATCTCCAAGCCCGGCCTCCGTGTCTACACGAAGGCCGACAAGCTCCCCCGGGTGCTGGGCGGCTTGGGCGTTGCCGTGGTGTCGACCAGCCAGGGCCTCATGACCGACCGCGAGGCGCGCCAGCGCCGGGTGGGCGGCGAAGTCCTCTGTTACGTGTGGTGATGACATGAGCCGAATCGGAAAATCCCCAATCCCGGTGCCCAGCGGCGTGGAGATCACGATCGCGGACCGGCGCGTGTCGGTGAAGGGCCCGCAGGGCGTGCTGGAGCGCGAGCTGCCGGGCGAGATCACCGTGCGCCAGGAGGAGGCCACCCTCCTGGTCGAGCGCCCCGACGACGAGCGCCACAACCGGGCCCTGCACGGCCTGACCCGGTCGCTGGTCAACAACATGGTGCTGGGCGTGGCGTCCGGGTTCACCAAGGAGCTGGAGATCGTCGGCGTCGGCTACCGGGCCACGCCCAAGGGGCCGCAGCAGATCGAGCTGGCCCTGGGCTTCAGCCACCCGGTCGTCGTCGACGCCCCGGCCGGGATCAGCTTCGAGGTCCCCATCCCCACCCGCATCGTGGTGAAGGGCATCGACAAGGAGTTGGTCGGCCAGGTGGCGGCCAACATCCGCAAGATCCGCAAACCCGAGCCCTACAAGGGCAAGGGCGTGCGCTACGCGGGCGAGTACGTGCAGCGCAAGGCCGGAAAGGCTGCGAAGTAATGAGCTACTCAACCAAGCAGAAGCAAGAGGCCCGGAGCAGGCGCCACTACCGCGTGCGCAAGAAGGTGGAGGGCACGCCGGAGCGCCCCCGCCTGGCCGTGTTCCGGTCCAACAAGCACATCGCCGTGCAGGTCATCGACGACCTCAACCGCCGCACCCTGGCCGCCGCCTCCACCCAGGAGAAGGACCAGCGGGGCGGGGCCACGGGCAACAAGGACGCGGCCACGTCGATCGGCCGCCTGGTGGCCGAGCGGGCCAAGGCCGCGGGCGTGACCCAGGTCGTGTTCG
>DASYMT010000322.1:0-9066 GCA_036008925.1 Acidimicrobiales bacterium
CCGTCCACCGGCCCGGCACCCCGCGCCGGAGCATGCCAATGAGCAACACCTCCACGGCCCCGTCCGGGGTCGTTCGTGCCACCCGGGTCGAAGTCGTCGACGAGGCCGGCCACGTGCGAGCCGTGCTCGGCCCCCTCGACACACCCGACCCGGCCTCGCCCGTCTTCGGCCTCACCCTGCTCGACGAGGCCGGGCGTCCCCGGGTCTGGTTGACCCTCGACGGCACCGGTCCGTCGATGGTCTTCGACCTGGCGGGCAACAACATCATCAGCCTGGGGGTCAACGACCCCACGGCTGACGCACTGCACGTGGGCGGGTACCTCCACGTGACGGACCTCGACGGCACGCCCGTCCTCGGTTGGCAGGTGGAAGAGGACGGCAGTGCCCTCGCCCGGCTCGGGGGGCCGACCCGGTGACCGGGCCGGGTGGGGCCCGCCCGCCCCCAGGCCTGTGAGCCGGGCCTGTGAGCGCCGGGACGGCGCGGCGGCGCCGCCCCGGTTCAGCCCACGTGCTCCGCTCAGCCCGCCGTCCCGGTCCAGCCCGTCGTCCCGGTCGGACCCGCGATCCTCGCGGCCGGTGCGTCTGCAGGAGCGTTCAGCGCCTCTGGGGGCGCACTGCTGCCCGAGTGGCGGGCGGCCGCTCCCGATCCTGGGGCCGGACCGCGCCCGCCCTGGCACCAGGCC
The DNA here is from genome assembly GCA_036008925.1 of Acidimicrobiales bacterium. Lineage (GTDB taxonomy): Bacteria > Actinomycetota > Acidimicrobiia > Acidimicrobiales > JAUTXP01 > DASYMT01. The sequence goes on from DASYMT010000322.1 coordinate 684, forward strand.
TGAGAGGCCCGATCTGCGGCTCATAGTCTGTAGACCGAAAGAGTCCGGTCCACTGAGATCGAACTCGATGTCGACGCACCGCCAGCGAGCCGCAGTGACGGTCGAGCTGGGCCGCCGCGTGCGCAAACTGCGGACGGAGCTCGGCATGTCGCAGGAGAAGCTGGCCGAAAAGGCCCATGTCCACCGGACCTATGTGGGCTCGCTCGAGCGGGGCGAGCGCAACGTCGCCCTGATCAACATCGTCCGCCTGGCCGAGGCCCTCGACATCGACCCCTGCGAGCTGGTCACCGGCCTCACCAGCGACGACTGAGCCCCGCCCCGCCACCACCGTCCGGGCCCCGAAATGCACCACGACGGCATGGCGGCACAACGGCCTCACGGTGCACACGAGCCCAAAGACGGGCCTACTCCTCGATGGTCGGGTCCTCCACCACCAGCTTGGCGTGCCACGACGACGGGCAGCCGTTGACCTGGTCCGGCGTACCAGCCCCGACCATGGCGAACTCGGTGTTGGCGCCGGTCAGTGCCAACACCCCGCCCGAGTTCACCACGCCCACGGTGACGGTGAAGCCGAAGCCCGCGATGGTGGTCTGGAGCATCCCCTCCAGCACGCCCTGGGTACAGCTCACGGCCGGGCCGAAGAGCATCCCGGACATGTCGATGGTGGGAGAGCCGCTGATGTTGAGCAGCGAGCACGGCCCCTTGATGAGGACGCTCCCGCCGTAGTTCACGACCGGCATCATCCCCGCGGCAGGCGAGAGGGTGATCGTCGTGTCACAGGTCCCGGCGAAGCTTCTGACCGTCGCGTGGGCAGACGGAGGAAACCAGAAAAGAACGCCGCCAGTCAGGAGGACCGCGCTCAAGGCGCGGAACAGGCGAGCCACAGTTTTCGACCCCTCGTTTGAACAGCTTGCACTAGTGACTACGACCGAGAGGATCGGCAGTGTCACCGGAATGTTGAATGGCAAGGGTGAAGCGCGGGCCGGTGCCCTATTTGCCTCTGGGCGTCCATCCGGCAATTGGCTCAAAACGAGCCTGTTGTCGGGCCCCAGCCCGCGGGCGGCTCAGCAGTGGGGGGACCAGGTGGCGCCCGCGTCGTGCGAACAGGCCAGCCCCGCCACCTCGCCGCTCAGCCCCACCAGCAGGGTGCCGTCGGGCAGGGCCTGGAGGGTGGTGATCTGGCGGACGGGGATGCCGGCAGTGGGGATGGAGGACCAGTTGGCCCCGGCGTCGGCCGTGCGCCACAGCCCGTTCTTGCCCTCGGCCCCGCTGGTGACCAGGGAGACGGCGCCGGAGGCGTCGACGGTGGCGTCGAGGATGCCCGTCACGCCCGCAGGCAGGGCCACGGCCTGGAAGGTGGCGGCCCCGTCCACCGACCGGAACAGCAGCGTGCCGCTGTAGGCCAGCAGCGCGTCGACCCCGCCGGCCCGGGCCATGAGCAGCGTGGGCGGGCCCAGCGTCCCCGGCAGCAGGGCGGCCTGGGTGCACACCGAACCCTCGCACCGGGACACCCGGGCGGGCTGGGGCGAGGCCATCGTCGACTGGCTCGAGCCCACGAACATGACGGGCTGACGGGCGTCGAAGGCCGACGGGAAGGAGAAGGAGAACCGCTGGGAGGCGAGCACCGTGTCGGGCCGCAGGTCGAGCGGCGTGGTCGCGCCCAGCCGGTCGTCGTACTGGCGGCCAGGAGCGTCGTTGAACAGGATGCGGCGGTCGCCGCCCGAGAACCCGGGCGACATGACGGCCGGGCCCAGGCTGGGGGCGAGGGGGATGAACGAGTCGCCGCCGTCCAGGGAGACCTGCAACTGGGTCAAACCGGTGGCGAAGATGCGGTTGTCGGCCGGGAATGCCGGAGGAAGCAGCACCCGGTCCCCGTTGAAGTCGGCCGCCCGCAGGCCCTGCCAGGTAACGCCCCGGTCGGTCGACTTGAAGAGCGTCCCGCACAGTGCCGGGCAGCCCTGCTGGCCGCCGCCTGCGGCGAAGATCACGCCGTCCCGGGAGAAATCGGGTGACAGGGTGAAGTGGTAGACCGAGGTGTTCTGCGGCCCGTCGGGCGTCGAGGTCCCGAGCATCCCGGCGGGCATGAACCCGGCCGCATTGGACGCCCATTCGGGTGTCACATTCCGTTCACCGGAGTCCCCGCCCCCGGCCCCGGCGCCCGCGCCGGCCCCGTGGAGCGCAGCCCCGCGGCCCAGGCCCGCGGCATCGGGCGCCCCGACGGCCGCGGCCGACGAGGGGCTGGACCCGTCCGTGCGCTCGACGTGGGCCGCAGCTCCGCCGCCCGGCGCGCCCAGGCCCACCACCGCGACCGACAGCGCCATGAGGCTGACCAGCGCTTCGCCCAGGCGGGTCGAGGCCACGCCGGTGTCGTGCAGGGCGGCCTGCCAGCGGGCCATGCGCTGGGCCAGCCGCACCCGTGCGCCTTGGAACCGCTGCAGCATGCCGCCCGGCACCAGCGGCAGCAGGATGGCGACGCCGCCCTTGGTCAGGGTCTCGTACGACTTGCGCAGCGACAGCCGGGCCCGTCGCAGCGAGCCGCGGACCGACTCCACGGTCACGCCTTCGAACCGGGCGATGTCCTCGTACGACCAGCCCTCGATGTCCCGCAAGCCCACGATGCGCTGGTGGTCCGGGCGCAGGCGGTGGAACGCCTTGACCGCCATGCGGCAGTCGTCGGCCGCCTCGGACAGCTCGTCAGGCCGGGGCTGGACGACCGGGTCGAGGACGGCGACGCCGGCCGACCGGGCCACGGCCCGCTCGTCGCGGCGCCAGTAGTCGACGCAGAGCCGGCGGGCGATGGTGGCGACCCACGGCCAGAACGGGCGGCTGCGGGAGTACCGGTCCCAGGACGACCAGGCCCTCGACAAGGCTTCCTGAGCGATGTCCTCGGCGTCGTAGCCGGGCGGACAGTAGCGCCGGCAGTACATCACCAGCGGGCCGTACGTACGGTTGTACAGGTCGGCGAACGCAGCTTCCTCGTCGGGCTCCCCTAGCCCCTCCGGCCGACGCTCGACAAAGACCTCCACCATCGTGGGCAATGCCGTGAACCCCCCGGGTCGCGCTTCAATGTGTGACATTCGACATGAGCGCGCAACGTTCCTGCCGCATACCTGACGCACTTGTGCGACACGGGTACGCCTTCCCGACGTACTTCTTAGCGTGACGACGTCGCCGCTGGTGGGCGACCCGGCCCCTCGCGCCACCTATGTGCGCCCGGCGGACGAGGTCTTGGCCGACGTTGCCGAGGTCGCGTCCCAAGCCGCGGAGCTGCCCACCCTGCTCAACCGGCTGGCCGACCTGACCCTGGAGGCGTCGGGCGCCGACCGGGTGTCGCTGTTCCTCCGGGAGCACGAGCCCCCGGCCCTGCGCCTGTGGTCGGTCACCGGCCGCCAGCCCAGCAACGCCTTGTGGAACCTGGCCCTGTCGATGCCTGCCATCTCGCTCGACGAGTTCCCCCGCCTGCACGACCTGCTGGCCCAGGACAACCCCCTCGCCATCCCCGACGCCCGGCACAGCCCCCTCGTGCCCCCCGAGTGGGCCGAGGCCTTCCAGCTCGCCGCCCTGGTGGCCGCCCCCCTGCGGTGCGGCACCGACACCGTCGGCCTGCTCGTGGTGGACTTCCGCAGCGCCCCCGACTTCACGCCCGAGCAGCTCAGGCTCATCGGCACCATCGCCGGCTCGTGCTCGCTGGCCGTGGCCCACGCCCTCGTCTCCCAGGCCCTGAAGGACCGCAACGAGAACCTCCAGAGCCTGCTGGACGCCAGCCGGGCCCTGTCCTCGCCCGTCTCCCTCGACCACGTGGCCGACCAGGTGGCCGAGTCGATCAGCCGGGTCCTCGACGCCCGCTACCTGTCGGTCCACCTCCTCGACGACCGCCGGGCCCGCTACATCACCCTCACGCAGCGCAACATCCGCTTCCCGGCCGAGGGCCGGGTGGCCGACCTGCCCCGTCCTGCCCTGCGGGCCGTCGTCGAGGCCTGGCGCACCGACGCCCCCGAGCCCGTCCTGCTGCCCGACGTGCGCAGCGACGACGCCACCCGGGCCCTCGTCCTCCCCCTGCTGCGGCCGCCGGGCGAGGTGTTCGGCTTCATCATCCTCGGCCTCGACGCCGGGCGGGCCCCGGCCGAGGCGACCGTGGAGCTGGCCACCGCCCTGGCCTCTCACGTGGCCTTCGCCGTCGACCGGGTCCGCAGCGACGAGCAGATGGCCCTGGGCGCCGAGTTCGCCCGCACCGTGCTGCACCTCTACGAGTTCGATGCCGACGATCCGGCCGGGCTGCTGGCGGGCCTGCGCAACGCCGTCCCGCCCACCTTGGGCTTCCGGGTGCACGGGCTGCGTCTGGCCTTCGAGCTGGGCGAGATGCGCAAGGGCTCGGCCGCCACCGACACCGAGCGCCAGATCTGGAAGGCGTGGCGCCGGCGCAAGACCAGGCCCGAGGTGCACCGCCAAGGCGAGGACCTGTACGCGCCGGTGTGGCGGGAGGGCCGGGTGGTCGGCATGGTGCTGGCCCAGGCCATGCGCGCCGACCTCGACCGCCACGAGCACGAGTTGCTGGAAGGGCTGGCCTCGGCTCTGGGCCACGCCATCGAGCGCATTCAGATGCGCGCCGCGGTTCGCAGCCGGGAGCGGGAGCTGGCCTTGGCCGAAGAGCGGGCCCATGTGGCCCAGGTCCTCCAGGCCACCATCGGCCGGTTCTTGGAGGCCATCGCCGTGTGCGGCGAGGACCTGGCCCTCTCCCTCAACGGCCAGCCCGCCGGGCAGCGGGCAAGCGGCATCGTCACGCTGTCGCACACCGCCCTGGCCGAGCTCAACCAGACGTGGCGCTCCTTGCCCGCCCTCACCTACGACCGGGGCGGGCTGGAGGCGACGTTGTCGGAGGTGGTCGGCGAGCTGGGCGGCCACCTCGACGCGGCGGGCACCTTCGAGGTCAGGGGCGAGCCCCGGGTGCTGTCGGTCGAGGTCGAGCAGTCGCTCATCCGCATGGTCCACGAGACGCTGTCGAGGGTGGAGCGCAACGGCCGGGCCAGCGCCATCGCCGTGCGGCTGGAGTTCAGGCCCGACGAGGTCGAGCTCGTCATCCGCGACGACGGCACCGACCTGGCCACCCGCGAGCAGGGCTCGGGCGGGCTGGGCGCCCACTTCGGGCTGCGGCTGGTGCAGCGCAGGCTCGAGGCCCTGGGCGGCGAGTTGGTCATCGAGCGACCGGCCCCCCGGGGCCTGGAGCTGCGGGCCCGGGTGCCCGCGTGAGCCCGGTCGTGCGCAACCAGGGCATGACGCACGGACCCATCCGCATGGTCCTCGACGACGACACCGTCGACCGCCTCGAGCTGGCCGCGGTGCGCTACGGCCTGGAGGTGGAGGAGCTGATGATGGCGCTGCTTCAGGCCGCGGCCTCGCGTGTCGACGACCTTCTGGGCAAACCGCCGTCCAAGCGGCGAAGGCCCCATTAGCCCCCGAGAAACCCCCAAATGGGGGGTATCGACCACGGAATCGCACACTCCGTGGCTGATCGACCCCCCATAGCTACATGGGTCATAGCCCGCCAAAATGGCTCGGCTGGGGCATTCCCCGCAGACCCGTGGTTTGTCATATTTGGCTCGTGGCTATGAGCGAGGCGGCGAGACCGCAGACGGCGCAGGGGAACGGCCTGGCCGACACGGCCTGGACGGGCCGCATGGCCGGGGCGGGCGCCCTCGCCGTGGCCCTCCTGTTCGGCGAGGCGGTCATCGTCGGCGTGGCCGGTGCGGCCCGCCACCTGACCCATGGCGAAGTCCTCCCGGCCTGGCCCCTCGCCACTGCGGCCAACGCCGTGCTCGGCTTCTTCATCCTCGGCCTGACCCAGATCAAGGCCTGGGAGCGGGGCGCGGCCACCGCCGCCCCCATCGAGAGCGACCCCCGGCTGCGCCTTGCCGTGCGCGGCCTGTCCGGCGGCGGCCTGTTGGCCTTCGTCAGCGCCAGCGTGGTCGGCGGCCCCCTGGCCGTCGGCTGGTTCTACGGCAAACGACGCGATCCCCGCGCCCGGTCCCTCACCTGGACGGCGGCGTGGCTCCTGGCCGGCGTGTGGTCGGCCGTGTACCTGGGCCTGTTGGCCTGGCTGTTCTAACCGCTGTACCAAACCCGACCGTGCACCAACGCTTGAAAGGACGCGCCCCTGTGCGCATCGAGACGCCGTCAGCCCTGCCCGCCGACATGGCCGAGGACTTCCTGAAGATCTACCGGGCCGCCTTCGAGCCCATGGAGGTCTTGGCCGCGGCCCGCCAATCCCTCACCGACGAGGAGTTCCTCGACGAGCTGGCCCACCCCGACGTCTTCAAGTGGGTGGCGTGGGACGAGTTCGACACGCCGTGCGCCATGGCGTTCATGGCCACCGAGCTGTCGCTCATGCCGTGGATCAGCATCCCCTACTACAAGGCCCGCTTCCCGGAGCACTACGAGCGCAAGGCCATCTACTACTTCGGCGGGCTGCTGGTGCACCCCGACTACCAGGGCTCGTCGGCCGCCGTCGACCTGATCGCCGCGGTGGTGGCCAAGATCGGCGCCGACAACGCCATCGCCGCCTTCGACTGCTGCCAGTTCAACGTCGACCGCAGGTTCCCCCAGATGATCGCTGATGTCGCGGCACGCGTCTGCGTGTCCGTCGACCCCCAGGTGATCGACCACCAGACGTACTTCGCATACGACATGAGAGGAGTGAAGTGAGCACTGCCCACAAGACCCTGCACCTGGCGCCGACCCTGCGCCCGGCGCCCGCCCTCACCATCGAGGTGGCGTCCGGCGTCGGACGGGGGCCGACCAAGATCGCCGCTTTCGACGGCGCCCTGCGCCAGGCGGGCGTGCACAACTTCAACCTCATCTACCTGAGCTCGGTGGTGCCCCCCGGCAGCGTCATCACGCCGCTGCCCGAGGGCGATGCGGCCACGCCCCTCGGCGGGTGGGGCGACCGCCTCTATGTGGTCATGGCCAACGAGCGGGTCGACCAGCCCGGCGACGAGGCCTGGGCCGGCGTCGGCTGGGTCCAGCAGGCCGGGTCGAACAAGGGCCTGTTCGTGGAGCACGAGGGCCACAGCGAGGGCCAGGTCCGGCAGGACATCGCCGACTCGCTCACTGCGCTGTGCGACGGGCGGCCCGAGACGTTCGGCCCCCAGCAGTCGGTCGTGCGGGGCGCCGTGTGCGAGGACGGGCCGGTGTGCGCGCTGGTCGTCGCCGTGTTCGAGGCGGCCCAGTGGAAGGGCGACATGATCGACCTCTCCGGCAACTAGCCCCCCGCCCCCATTCCCCACCTAACCTGACGCCTTCCTGACAGAAACCTCAGATCGGAATCGGTCCAGAAATGGTCGGATTCCGATCTGAGGTTTCGTTTTGGGGGTTGGTCAGGCGGCGGGGGCGGGGCGGCGGCGGGCGGCGGCGAGGGCCTGGAGGTCGGCGGCGGGCATGGGCCTGGCGAAGTAGTAGCCCTGCCCGTGGTCGCAGCCCATCCCCTTGAGGATGTCCCACTGCTCGAGCTCCTCGATGCCCTCGGCCACCAGCGTCAGGCGGAGCTTGCCCGCCAGGTCGACGACGGCCTGGACCACGGTCGGGTCCTCGCCCAGCCGGGCCACGAAGCTGCGGTCGATCTTCACCACGTCGACCGGCAGCTTGTCGATGTAGCGCAGCGACGAGTAGCCGGTGCCGAAGTCGTCCAGCGCAGTGCGCACGCCGAGGGCCCGGATCTCCTCCAGGCGGGTGTGGGCCGCGGCGGCGTCGGTCATGAGCACGCTTTCGGTGATCTCCAACACCAGGTCCTCGGCCGACAGGCCGTGGCGGGCCAGCGCGGCGGCCACGTCGGCGGCCAGGCTCGGCTGCTCCAACTGGCGCACCGACAGGTTGACGCTCATGTGGAAGGTCCGCCCGTCGGGGTCGGCGTCGCGCCAGCGGCGCAGGTCGGCGCAGGCCTGGTCCAGCACCCAGGCGCCGAGGGTGGTGATGAACCCTGAGTGCTCGGCCACCGGGATGAACACGTCGGGGCCCACGAAGCCGCGGGTCGGGTGCGTCCAGCGCAGCAGCGCCTCGACGCCGTCGAGCTCGCCCGTCTCCAGGTCCACGATGGGCTGGTAGTGCACGGCGAACTGGCCCGAGGTGAGGGCGCCGGGCATGTCGCTCTTGAGCTCCATGCGCTCGTAGGCCGCCGCGTGCATGCTCTCCTCGAACACCACGAAGCGGGCCTTGCCCCGCTCCTTGGCCAGGTACTTGGCCGCGTCGGCATTGCGCAGCAGCACGCCGGCCGACAGGGCCCGGGCCTCGTCCACCGCGATGCCGATGCTGGCGCCGCAGTGCACCTCCCGGCCGTCGATCTCGAACGGCCGCTGGATCTCCTCCATGACCCGCTGGGCCAAGGCGACGACCT
>DASYMT010000323.1:0-7362 GCA_036008925.1 Acidimicrobiales bacterium
CGGTGCCCTCGTCGATGCGCGACTTGCGGCGCATGCCCGCGGTGTCCACGAACCGGATGGGCCCTTCCTCGGTCTCGATGACGGTGTCGATGGCGTCGCGGGTGGTGCCGGGCAGGTCGTGCACCACGGACCGGTCGTCACCGATCAGCCGGTTGAACAGCGTCGACTTGCCCACGTTGGGCCTGCCCACGATGGCCACCGCGGGGACGCGGTCGGCCTCCTCGGCCTCGTCCTCGTCGACCGGCTCGGCCTCGTCCTGGGGCAGGAGCTTCACCACGTCGTCCAGCAGGTCGCCCGTACCCCGGCCGTGCAGCGACGAGATGGCGTACGGGTCGCCCAGGCCGAGGCGGGCGAACTCCCACGCGTCGGGCTCGCGGCGCTCCGAGTCGACCTTGTTCACCACCAGCAGCACGGACTTGCCGGACCGCCGCAGCAGTCGGGCCACCCGCTCGTCCTCGTCGGTCACGCCCACGGTCACGTCGACCACGACCAGCACCACGTCGGCCGCCTTGATGGCCCGCTCGGCCTGCTGCGAGACCTGCTTGTCGAGGGCGTGCTCGGTCTCCAGCCACCCCCCGGTGTCGACCAGGGTGAACTCCCGGCCGTTCCACTCGGCGTCCACCAGCTTGCGGTCGCGTGTGACGCCCGGCTTCTCCTCCACGATGGCCTCGCGCCGGCCGATGACCCGGTTCAAGAGCGTGGACTTGCCCACGTTGGGGCGGCCCACGATGGCGACGGTGGGCTTGCTCATCGGCCCAGGGCCTTGCGCAGCGACAGCCCGTCGCTCTCCACGATCTCGACGGGCCGGGGCAGCTCGGCGGGCGTCATGCCGTCGAGGAAGCGGCCCTGGGACAGGCACACGTCGGGCAGCAGGTAGCGGTGGCCGTCCGGCTCGTCGGCCAGGACCCGGGTGAGGTCGGACCCCACCATGAGGCCGGTCACGCCGATGTTGCCGCCGAAGAAGCGGTTCTCGACTTCGACGATGCGCACGTCGGGCAGGAGGGGGCGAAGCACTGCTGCACCGTAGGTGCCGGTGAGGACGGCGACCGGCGCGTCCCTGCGGGGCCTGAGGGTGACCGTGCCCGCCGGCACCCGTTCGGCCCGGTAGCCCGCGTCGGCCCAGGCGAAGAAGCCGGACTGGGGGGCCAGCGCGGCGTCGTCGTCCCCGCCCAGCGCGGCCTCGAAGGCCCGGGCCATGCCGATGCCGTCCTCGTGCAGGGGGAAGCCCTCGTACTCGGCTGCGTCGGGGAAGGGCAGGCCGGCCAGCAGGTAGTACTCGTCGGCCGCGAAGACCAGGCGGCGGCCCAGCGCCGACAGGAACGCGCCCTGCCACTCGGCCACCGCCTCCACCACGGCCACCGCCTCGTCCCGGGTGTGCGGGCGCATGGCCGCCTCGGTGCTGAACTGGCTGATGCCGAGGGGCACCACGGCCACCGACGCCAGCTCCGGGTACTGGTCGAGCACCCCGGCCAGCGTGTCGTGCAGCACGGCGCCGTCGTTGATGCCGGGGCAGACCACCACCTGGCCGTGCACGGTGACACCGTGGTCGAGCAGGGCCCGCAGCCAGCGCAGGCTGGTGGCCCCCCGCCGGTTGCGCAGCATCCGGGTGCGCACGTCGGGGTCGGTGGCGTGGATGCTCACGTACAGCGGGCTGAGGCCCTCGGTGACCACCCGTTCGAGATCGGCCTCGGTGAAGCGGGTGAGGGTGGTGAAGTTCCCGTAGAGGAAGGACAGGCGGTAGTCGTCGTCCTTCAGGTACAGGCTCTTGCGCATGCCCGGCGGCAGTTGGTAGATGAAGCAGAACTCGCAGTGGTTGTCGCAGGTGCGCACCCGGTCGAACAGGGCCGACTCGACCTCGGCGCCGAGCAGCTCGCCCGGCTCCTTCTCCACGGTGAGGGTCAGTTCGAGGCCGCCCCGCGCCACGTCGACGTCGAGCACGGGCTCGTCGGCGAGCAGGCGGAATTGGATGACATCCCGAGGAGCCTGGCCGTTCATGGCGACGATCTCGTCACCCGGCTGGAGGCCGGCCCGGGCGGCCGGCGACATGGGGTCGACGGCCACCAAACGGGGCAGCGACATGCGCTTCAGAATAGGTGGTATGGGCAGCTAGGCCGGAGAGAGGGCGATGTCGATCTTGGACAGCGTCTGCTGCGATGCGGTGAAGACGATCCACGTGGTGCCGGTGGGCACGACGTTGACGCTCCCGTCCGGCAGCTCGTACTCCTCCAACGTGGACGTGGGGCGGCATTGCCGGTCGAGGAACTGCACGTGGATCGTCTTGGACGGCCAGACAGCGAGCCGGAAGACGTGGGGCGCGGCGGTGAGCACGGCCAGGTCGGTGTGGTCGAGCTCGGCGAAGGCGTCCCCGGGGTCGACCTGGTGGTGCCTGCACGCCTCGATCACGGCCCGGGCGGCCATACTGCCGCCCTCCCGGCTGGCTGTGATGTAGGTCCTGGCGGGCCGATCCTCGTACGAGCCCTGCGCGGGCGCGGCGGGCGCGGCCAACCCGGCCACCAGCCCGGCCACCAGCACCGACATCCCGACCCGCACGCCCCAGCGCATCGCACACCTCCGGATTGTCATCCTGCCACAGGTAGCCTGGGGGTGTGCCAGTCGACCGCGTGCTGCTCGCCGCGCCCCGGGGCTTTTGCGCCGGTGTCGAGATGGCGATCAAGGCGCTGGCCTGGATGGTGCGGGTCTTCGAGCCGCCGGTGTACTGCTACCACGAGATCGTGCACAACCAGGTGGTGGTCGACCGCTTCCGGCGCCTGGGCGTGGTCTTCGTGGACGACGTAGCCGAGGTGCCCGCAGGGGCGCCGCTCATGCTCAGCGCCCACGGGTCGGCCCCCTCGGTGGTGGCCGCGGCCCGGGCCAACGGAGGCGTGGTGGTCGACGCCGTGTGCCCGCTGGTGACCAAGGTCCACCACGAGGTCAAGGTGCGGGCGGGCAAGGGCTTCACCGTCGTGTACGTGGGTCACGAGGGGCATGACGAGGCGGTGGGCACGATGGCCGTGGCCCCGTCGTCGGTGCGCCTGGTGGAGACCGAGGCCGACGTGGCCTCTTTGGACCTTCCGGCCGACACGCCCGTCGCCTTCCTGGCCCAGACCACCCTCAGCCAGGACGAGTGGTTCGGCGTGCGGGACGCGGCGGCCGACCGCTTCCCCGGCATGTGGATGCCGGGCCGCAGCGACCTGTGCTTCGCCACCACCAACCGCCAGTCGGCCCTCAAGGCCATCGCCAAGGAGGCGGACTCGGTGGTGGTGATCGGCTCGTCCAACTCGTCCAACACGGTCGCCCTGGAGAAGGTGGCCCGGTCCTCGGGGGCCCGTGTCGTGCGGGTCAACGAGGCGTCGGAGCTGCCCGACGACCTGCACGGCGTGGTGGGGGTGACCGCGGGCGCGTCGGCTCCCGAGGAGCTGGTGCGGGGCGTGCTGGAGCGGCTGGCGCCGGCCGAGGGCGTGCACCTGGTCGAGGTGACCGACGAGGACGAGTACTTCCCGCCCCCGCCCGAGCTGCGCAGGCTGCTCGACGCGGTGGCCGTGGCCGTGTCGTTCTCGCTGTTCGGCCCGGTGCCGTCGGCCTCGGCCCTGGGCGACGACCGCCAGGTGGCGGCCAGCGACGTGCTCGACACGCTGGCCGGCTAGTCCCGCCGGGTGCGAGACTGGTCGTTATGAGCACCTTCACCCGCATGGACGAGTCCACCGCCGAGGAGTGGGCCCAGATCGGCGTCGAGCACGTCAAGAACTACGGGCGGGCGGCCGACCGGGTGCTGATGCTGCTGGAGAGCCTGGGCGAGATCGTGGACGGCTTCGCCACCGACCAGCTCACCCACTGCCTCCAGACGGCCACCAGGGCCGAGCGGGACGGGGCCGACCCGGAGGTGGTGGTGGCGTCGCTGTGCCACGACATCGGCAAGGCGGTGTCGGTGCCCAACCACCCGGCCATCGCGGCCGAGATCCTGCGGCCGTACGTGCGCGATGAGGTGTACTGGATGATCAAGGCCCACCAGGACTTCCAGGGCCGCCACTACTACGCCCACTTCGGCAAGGACCCCGACGCCCGCTCGCAGTACAGGGGCCAGTCGTGGTTCGCGCTGGCCGAGCGCTTCGCCGACGACTGGGACCAGACCAGCTTCGACCCCGACTACCCCACCGAGCCGCTGGCCCACTTCGAGCCCCTGGTGCGCGACCTCTTCAGCCGCCCCAAGACGTTCTGAGCCTGGGCTGGACAACGCCGGGGACAGGGGTTCCTCTGCGCAGCCGCCCCCTGAACCGGGCCGAGGAGCCCTCTCGGGGATTGTCTCTGGGTCAGCGGCGGGCGGCGCGGGCCTGGGCGGTGTCGAATAGCTCTTGCAGGCGGGTATGGAGCTGCTCGGTGAGCTCGTGCACGGCCCGGCGGGGGGCGCGGGAGCCGTCCTCCCGGGCGGGCGGGTACAGCGGCCGGCCCACCACGATGTGGACCTTCACCGGGCGCAGCATCTTGGCCCCCTTGGGCATGGCCTGCTCCGACCCGCCGATCCCCACCGGCACGATGGGCACGCCGGTGCGGGCGGCCACGTAGGCGGCCCCCTCGAACAGCGGCTGCACCAGCGGCCCGGTCTGGCGGGTGCCCTCAGGGAAGATCACCACCGGCTGGCCCGTCGACAAGATGTCCACGGTCTTGCGCAGCGCCTCACGGTCGACGGTCCCCCGGTGGACGGGGAACGCACCCAGCGCGGTGAACAGCCGGCCCGCGGGCTTGAACCTCCACATCGAGTCCTTGCCCATGAAGTGCATGCGCCGGCGGGTGACGGCCGATACCAGCGGCGTGTCCACATTCGACCGGTGCACGGGGGCCAGCACGAAGGCGCCGGTGGCGGGCACGCGCTCGGCCCCGTCGACCGACAGCCGCCAGAACAGCTTCGAGAAGGCGAAGAGGAGGGCCCGCACCACCCGGTACAGCAACATGTCGGCCTTCACAGCTTGCTCAACACCTCTTCCACGATCTCCTCGACCGACCGGCCTGTCGTGTCGATCACCAACGCGTCGTCGGCGGGCTTCAGGGGCGACGCCTGCCGGGTCGAGTCGAGCCGGTCCCGACGGGCCAGGTCCTGCTGCACGGCCGCGTAGTCGGCCGCCCCCACTTCGTCGCCCCGACGTCGGGCCCGCTCGTCGTCGTTGGCGGTGAGGAACACCTTCAACTGGGCGTCGGGGCACACCACCGTGCCGATGTCGCGCCCCTCAACGACGCCGCCGCCGTGCTCGGCGACCCACTGGCGCTGGCGGGCCACCAGCGCGGCCCGCACGGCGGGCACGGCGGCCACCGCGCTCACCGCCTTGGTCACCTCGGCCGTGCGGATCGACCCGCCCGCCTCGATGGCGACGGTGGCAGCCAGCCCGCCCAGCGCCTCGGCCTCTCCCGGCGACACGCCCTGCCGCATGGCGGCCAACGCCACCGACCGGTACATGGCGCCGGTGTCGAGGTAGTCGAGCCCCAGCCGCTCGGCCAGCCTGCGGGCCACGGTGGACTTGCCCGACCCCGCCGGCCCGTCGATGGCGATCACCCGCACGCTCGGCACCCTACCGGCGCAGGCCGTCGAGGACGGACCAGTACTCGGGGAAGGTCTTGGCCACGCAGCCAGGGTCGGCAATGTCGATGCCGGGCACCTTGAGGCCGAGCAGGGCGAACGACATCGCCATGCGGTGGTCGCCGTACGTCTGCACCGGCTCGACGGGCTGAGGCGGGCCGGGGTGGACCACGAAGCCGTCTGGCCGCTCCTCGGCCTCAACGCCCAGCCGCCGCAACTCGGCCACCACCGCGGCGATGCGGTCGGTCTCGTGGCCGCGCACGAAGTCAATGCCTGCGACCGTCGTCGGCCCGTCCGCGAACACGGCCACCACGGCGAGGGTCTGGGCCACGTCGGGCGTGTCCCGCAGGTTCACGGACACGCCGTGCAGCAGGCCCGTCCCCCGGACCGTGGCCCCGTCGACCTCGGCGCCCATGTCCCGCAGCACGTCGAGGAAGGCCATGTCGCCCTGCTTGGACTCCGGCCCAAGGCCCTCGACCGTGACCTGGCCGCCCTCGAACAGCGCGCCCGCGGCGAAGAAGTAGGAGGCGGCGGTGGCATCGGGCTCCACCGCGTACGTGGTGCCGCCCGCCGCGAAGGCCTGCACCACCTCGCGGCTCATCTCGATGTAGGGGGCCGACACCACGCGGCCCGAGGGCCGCACGTCGTAGCCGGCCAGCAGCAGCCCGCTGACGAACTGGCTCGACACGCTTGCGGGCACCGTCACTTCGCCGTGCGGGCGTGCGCCGGTGCCGACAACGGTGAGGGGGAGCGAGTCCGAGCCCTCGCCGGAGCCTTCGACCGTCACGCCCAGCGACCGCAGCGCCTCCACCATCGGGCCCATGGGCCTGCGCCGGAGCTGCTCCGAGCCGTCGAGCGTGTACCGCCCCTCCCCCCGGGCCAGCACGGGCAAGAGGAAGCGGGCACACGTGCCCGAATCGCGCACGTACAGCTCGACAGGCCCGGGCGTCAACGCGCCGCCCGTCCCCTCCACCTCGATCCGGTCGTCCGTCCAGGACACGCCCGCGCCCAACTGGGCAATTGCGGCGGCCATGGCCCGGGTGTCGTCCGAGTCGAGCGCGCCCGTGATCACCGACCGGCCCGAGGCCAGCAGCGCGCAGACCAGGGCCCGGTTCGTGTAGCTCTTCGACCCCGGCACCCGCACCGTGGCCCGCGGCGGGCGCGGCAGCGGCGAGACGATCACGGCACCA
The DNA here is from genome assembly GCA_036008925.1 of Acidimicrobiales bacterium. Lineage (GTDB taxonomy): Bacteria > Actinomycetota > Acidimicrobiia > Acidimicrobiales > JAUTXP01 > DASYMT01. The sequence goes on from DASYMT010000323.1 coordinate 6,757, forward strand.
GCGGGGTGGCCGCCACCCGAAAGCCACGGCCGTACAGCGCCCCCCGGAACAGGTCGACGGCGGCTGCGTCGACCACCAGCACCAGCACGCCCCGGTCGCCCTCGGCCGAGTGCACGGTCTCGAAGTCGTAGATGTTCACGGCCAGCTCGCCCGCCAGAGTCGACACCTCGGCGATGACGCCGGGCCGATCGGGCACGGGGATGCGCAGCTCGACCAGGTGCTCGGCCTGCACGGCCCGCGACGGCAGGTTGATGCGGGCCGCCCGCGCCTTCTCCAGCACCCGCAGCAGGCCGGGCCGGTCGGCCCCCGCCACCACGTCGCGCACCGACCGCAGCGACGCCACCAGCCGGTCGAGCACCTCCACGATGGCGTCGCGGTTCTCGGCGCAGATGTCGGGCCAGATGCCGGGGTGCCCGGCCGCCACCCTGGTCATGTCCCGAAAGCCGCCCGCGGCCAGCCGCAGCAGGGAGTTGTGCTCCTCGGCCCGCTCGGCCGCCAGCACCATGAGTGACGCGGCCGTGAGGTGGGGCACGTGCGACACGACGGCCACCAGCGAGTCGTGGCGCTCGGGGGGCAGTGCCAGCACGTTGGCCCCGAGCGAGGCGA
>DASYMT010000324.1:0-2493 GCA_036008925.1 Acidimicrobiales bacterium
CTGCCGATCTCGACCGAGCCGTCGGCCCGGGCGATGGCCCACGCCCGGCTGGTCCGCATCAGCACACCGTCGGCCAGTGCCTGGCCGCCCACTCTCACCGTCGCCGTCCCCGTTGTCATTGCCGTCCCGCCCCTCTGCGCTCCCCTGAAAGATCGGCCAGTCGCCCCCGGGCCTGAGCACTCAAGTTACACAACGCCCAAATCACCAAGGTGAGAGCGCGCCGCCCTCCCACTTCCGCGCTCCCCCCCCGCTCCCCGCCCTCCCCCGTCTCGCGTTATGGAAGTTTGCGGTGATGTTGCCAACGTTGAAGTCGAATCCGGCCGGAAGCGGCCGGATTCCGATCTCACGTTTCTCTCACCCGTCGTAGGAGACGGACCAGAGGGTGAGGCCGTGGGCGGGGGCGGGGGAGGCGGCCAGCGACCGGTCCTGCGAGCGCAGGACCCAGGCCATGTCCCCCGCCTTCTTGCGGCCCCGCCCCACCGCCACCAGCGTCCCCACCACCGACCGCACCATCTGGTGGCAGAAGGCCGACGCCTCGATCTCGAAGCGCAGCACCCCCTCCCCCAACTCCAGCCACTGCGCCTCCCGCACCCGCCGCACCATCGACGGCGGCGCCCCGATGGTCGAGGCGGGCGGCTTCTTGCAGAACGAGGTGAAGTCGTGCTCGCCGATCAGCGGGTCGCAGGCCAACTGCATGGCCCGCACGTCGAGGGGCTCCTCCACGTGCCACGCCATATGGGCCAGGAACGGGTCGGGGACGGGCCGGTTCACGACCGTGTACCGATAGACCCGGCCCGTGGCCCAGTACCGGGCGTTGAACCCCTCCGGCCCCTCCTCCACCGACCGCACCACGATCGACGGGCCGAGCATCTTGTTGAGCGACCGCTGGAGGGCAGGGAGGTCGGCGCCCTCGGGTACGTCGAACGACACCACCTGGCCCCACGCGTGCACGCCCGCGTCGGTGCGCCCGGCGCAGGTCAGGTCGATGGGCACGCCCAGCACCTTTTCGATCCCGGCCACCAGCACGCCCCCCACCGTGCGCACCCCGCTCTTTTGCGCCGCGAACCCGTGGAAGCCGGTCCCGATGTACGCCACCGTCATCCGGACGCGCAACACCGGCCCGCTGGGGGCCGGTGTCGAGTCCTGCTCGTCGAGCTCGAAGAGGCTCACACGAATTCGATGCGCGCCATGGGGGCGTTGTCCCCGTGGCGCGGCCCGAGCTTGAGGATGCGGGTGTAGCCGCCGGGCCGGTCGCTGTAGCGGGGCCCGATCTCCTCGAACAGCTTGTGGGCCATGTCCTTGTCCCTGATGAAGGACACGACCTGGCGGTGGCGGTGCACGCCGCCCTTCTTGGCCTTGGTCACGACCTTCTCCACCACCGGCCGCAGCGCCTTGGCCTTGGCCTCGGTGGTGACAAGGCCCTCGGCCGCGACCAGCGAGGCGACCAGGTTCCCCATCATCGCCTTCTGGTGGGCGGCGTCACCGCCGAAGCGGCGCCCCTTCTTCGGAGTTGCGACCACGGCCCGTCACTCCCCCTTGGTGCGCAGCGACAGGCCGCGCTCGTCGAGCTTCTGGATGACCTCGTCCAGGGACTTCTGGCCGAAGTTGGTGATGGCCAGCAGGTCGTCGACCGTCTTCTCGACCAGCTCGCCCACCGTGTTGACCTGGGCCCGCTTGAGGCAGTTGCGGGGACGCTCCGACAGGTCGAGGTCCTCGATCGGCAGGTCGAGGTCGGGCGACCCGGAGGTGGCGGCGCTCACGTCGCCCAGCTCCAGGCCCTGCGGGTTGTCGCTCATCTCAGCCACCAGGCTGACCAGGGCGCGCAGGGTGTCGCCCGCCGAGGCCAGGGCCTCACGGGGCGAGATCGACCCGTCGGTCTCGATGTCGAGGACCAGCCGGTCGTAGTTGGTCGACTGCTCCACCCGGGTGGGCTCGACGGTGAAGGCCACCCGCCGCACGGGCGAGAAGATCGAGTCCACCGGGATCACCCCGATGGTGGCCGACTTCTTGTTGCGGTCGGCCGACACGTACCCCCGGCCCCGATCGACGGTGATGTCGACGGCCAGGCGGCCCGAGCCGTTCAGCGAGGCCAGGTGGAGGTCCTTGTTGAGGATCTCGACCTCGGCCGGCGCCTGGATGTCGCCCGCGGTGACGGTGGCCGGGCCCCGGGCGTCGAGGCGCACGTTGACCGGCTCGTCGCCCTCCACCGTCAGGACCAGGTCCTTCAGGTTGAGGATGATGTCGGTGATGTCCTCCTTGACCCCCTTCAGGGTGTCGAACTCGTGAAGGGCGTCGTCGAAGCGGACCTGGGTGACCGCCGCACCGGGGATGGACGACAGCAGGGTCCGCCGGAGCGAGTTCCCGAGCGTGTGGCCGAAGCCCGGCTCGAGCGGCCCGATGGCGAAGCGCTGGCGGTTGGCCTCCTCGTCGCCGACGGCCTCGACGGTGGGGCGCTGGATGATAAGCATGGGGGGAGTTCCTCTTTACTTGGAG
>DASYMT010000325.1:0-10998 GCA_036008925.1 Acidimicrobiales bacterium
GGCCGCGCCGCCGCGGCCACGACCACCGTCGTGCCCGGCGCAGGCCCCGTCCCCCGGGTCACCACCACCGTGCCCCTGCCCGCCGACCCCCAGCACCGCGCCCCGGCCCCGCCGCCGCCCCTGCCCGACGTGCACGCCCCGCCCCCGGGCCCCCGCATCGTGTTCGTGTCCGAGAACCAGGTCGTCTCCATGCGGCCCGACGGCACCGACCGCCAAGCCGTCCTGTCGGCCCTGCCCGGCCCGTTGGCCTGGTCGCCCGACCGCCGCCTGTTCCTGGTCAACTACGCGGGCGACGGGGTCAGCGACCTCTACACCCTCGACCTCCAGACCGGCGGCCGCAGGCTCATCGCCCACGACCCGATGGGCTACAACATCGCCGCCGACTTCTCCCCCGACGGCCGCCACATCGTCTACTCCCTGCACGACTACCAGGACGTGCACATGCTCAACGACGACCCGTACCACGTCTACATCGCGGACCTCGACGGGGCCAACGCCAGGGCCGTGGCCCAGGGCATCTCGCCGTCGTGGTCGCCCGACGGGACGCGCATCGCCTTCTTCAACAACGACAGACACCTCACGGTCATGACGGTGGACGGCACCACTCTGCGAATCCTGCCCCCGGCGTTGGACTGGACGCAGTCGCCCGCCTGGTCGCCCGACAGCGCCTGGCTGGCGGCCGTCGACCCCGCGGCCAGCCGCCTCACCGTGCTGCGGGCCGACGGGTCCGAGACGCGCACGGTGGGCGCGGGCCACGCCACGCCGGGGCTGGTGGCCTGGACCGACGACGGCCACGTGGCCTATGCCCGCACCTCGGTGCTCAGGGACGGGACCACCGGGGCCTGCTCCAACCCGCCGTGCGAGGACCAGGGTCACACGGGCATCTGGAGCGCGGCCCGGGACGGCTCGTCCGACACCCCGCTCACCACCGCCTTCGGCGACCGCGGGCCCGTGATGCCCAAGCGCTGAGAAACCTCTCCGAGGTCGACCCGGCGGTGGCTGCCGCCCGCCGCCGCGCTCCCTCCTCGATCCTCAGCCCCGCAAGGAGCGCAGCAACTGGCGGGCGACCGCCGCGTTCATCTCGTAGAGCACGGAGTTGCGGGCCCGCTCGATACGGCGGATGACGTCGCCCTCCGTCGCATCGCTCAGCGCGTCGAGCCCGGCGATCACGGCCCGCTTGGTGGAGTCGGTCGCCTCGTAGCCCATGCGGGTCAGCGACTTCACCACCTCGCTACGGGCGATGGGCGCGGGCGCCGCCTGGGCGATGACGGCCAGCGCGTCCTTGGTGATCTCCGACGCCCGCTCCACCGCCTCGGGCAGGTCGAGGTGCTCCTCCTGCCCTTCCACCGAGGCCAGCCAGCGCCGCACCTTCCGGACGATCTCGTCGTGCGTCTCCCCATCGAAGCTCAGCGTGGGCATCGACCGGCAAGGCTACCGTCCACTCATGCGCGGCCTGGGCACGGCGGTCAACGTCGCCACCGTCCTGGTGGGCACGGCCGTCGGCATCCTGGCCGGCCACCGCCTCCCCGAGCGCATCCGCACCACGCTGTTGCAAGGGGCGGCCCTCGTCGTGATCGTCCTCGGCGTGGACGACGCGGCCAAGTCCCGCAACATCGTCTTCCCGTTGGCGGCCCTGGTGTTGGGCGGCGCGCTGGGCGAGGCCGTGGACATCGAGGCCCGCCTCGAGCGGCTGGGCGAGCGGCTGCGCCGGCGCTTCGACCGGGCCGAGGACGGCTCCACCTTCGTCGAGGGCTTCGTGGCCGCCAGCCTGGTCTTCTGCGTCGGCCCGCTCACCATCCTCGGCTCGATCTTCGACGGGCTGGGCCGGGGCTCGCACGAGCTCGTCGTCAAGGCCGCCCTCGACGGCATCGTGGCCGTGGTGTTCGCCTCCACCCTGGGCATCGGCGTGGGCTTCAGCGCCCTCACCATCCTGGTGGTCCAAGGCGGCCTCACCCTCACCGCCGGGGCGGCCGACCGGGTGCTCACCGAGCGCATGATCACCGAGATGACGGCCGTCGGCGGGGTGATGATCCTCGGCATCGGCATCCGCCTGCTCGACCTCAGCCCCATCCGGGTGGCCTCGTTCCTACCGGCCTTGGTGCTGGCCCCGGTCCTCGTCGGCCTGTTCGCCCGCTGAGCGGTTGAGCACCACCAGCTCCAGCAGCTCGTGCAGGATGCGGGCCGTCGCCCCCCACACCATGTCGTCGGGCAGGTCGAAGAAGTGGACGGGCCGGTCCGCGCCCCACTGCGTGTCCCACCGCTCCTCCCGGTAGACGGCGTCGTCGAGCAGCTCGACCAGAGCTACGTCGAAGGCGTGCTCGACCTCGTGCGGGTTGGGGTGCAGGACGGGGCGGGCGGGCAGCACGCCCACGAACGGCGTGATCCCCGACCGGCTCGACAGCGTGGCCAGCGGCTCCAACTGGCCCAGGATCTCCACGTCCTCGGCCACCAGGCCCACCTCCTCGCCCGCCTCGCGCAGGGCGGCGGCCAGCGGGGCCTCGTCCGGTTCCAGCCTGCCGCCCGGGAACGAGACCTCGCCGGTGTGCGAGCGCAGCCGGTCGGAGCGGCGGGTGAGGATCACCCGGGCCTGTCCGTCCTCCTCGAACAGCGGCACCAGCACGGCCGCGGGCGAGCCGGAGAAGGGCAGTTGCACGCCCGGGCCTGCGGGCGGCCAGGGCTCGGCCGGGCCGGTGGTGGCCATGGCCCGGCGCACGTCGTCGAGTCCCAGGCGCTCGACGTCGTGGTCCCACCACGCCGGCCTGCCTCCAGGCCTGGCCCCCGGCGGGCGGGGGATGCGCTGGCGTCCGGGCACGGGCCAAAGCTAATGGGGCAAGGTATGGGCCATGCCCGTTCGCTATGAGGCGCGTGACCGCATCGCCGTCGTGACCCTCGACCGCCCCGAGGCCATGAACGCCCTCGACCCGCCCATGCTCTTCGGACTGGCCGAGGCGTGGGACGCGGCCGAGGAGGACGACGACGTCTGGGTGGTGGTCATCACCGGCGCGGGCGACCAGGCCTTCTGCTCAGGCGCCGATCTCAAGTCGACCATCCCGGCCGCCACCGGCGCGGGGCCCGAGCCCGCCGAGCGCTTTCCCAACATGGCCCGCACGCTGTTGCGGGGCCGGTTCTATCCGAAGCCGATCGTGGCCGCGGTGAACGGGCATTGCATCGCGGGCGGGCTCGAGATGCTGCTGGCCACCGACCTGCGCTACGCCGCGCCCAACGCCACCTTCGCCCTCCAGGAGGTGCGGTGGGGATTGTTCCCGCTGGCCGGGTCGACCGTGCGGCTGCCCCGCCAGGTCCCCTACTGCCGGGCCATGGAGCTGCTGCTGGTCGGCGACCGGGTGGACGCGGCCGCCGCCTTGCAGATGGGCCTGGTCAACGAGGTGGTGGACGACGCCCTGGGCCGGGCCCTGGAGGTGGCGGCCCGCATCACCGAGAACGGGCCGTTCGCGGTGCGCAAGATCAAAGAGTCGGTGGTGCGCGGCCTGGGCCTGCCCATGGAGCAGGCATACGCCGAGGAGCTGCGGCTGGGCGCCGAGGTGTTCGCCTCCGAGGACGCGGTCGAGGGGCCGCGCGCCTTCGTCGAGAAGCGCCCGCCCAATTTCACCGGCCGCTGATCCTCCGCCCCCCGCTGTCTGGAGGGCAGAGCCGCCATCAGGGGGCGCTGATGGCGGCCAGCACGTCGAGCTTGGCCGAGCGCCGGGCCGGGCCGATGGCCGCAGCCACCCCGGCCAGGGCAGCCAGCACGGCGACGGTCAGCAGGCTGCCCACCGGCAGGCGGAAGGTGGTGAAGCCCTCGTCGGCCAGCGCCTTGACCATCGACCAGCCGAAGAAGGCGCCGATCACCAGGCCCAGCACGGTCCCGAACAGGGCGATGATCACCGACTCCCACCGCACGGTTGAGCGGAGCTGGCCGCGGGTCATGCCCACCGCCCGCAACAGGCCCAGCTCCCGCGTCCGCTCGTAGATCGACAGGGCCAGGGTGTTGGCGATCCCGATCACGGCGATGAGCACGGCCAGGAGCAGGAGGGCGTAGATCAGGTTCAGCATCTGGTCGATCTGGCGGGCCTGCGCCTTCTTGAACTCGGTGCGGTCCTGGAGCTTCACGCTCGGATAGTCCGTGTCGACGATGCGCTGGAGCTGCGTGCGCACGCCGGCCCCGTCGGCCCCCTTGGCCAGCTTCACGTACACCGCGAAGTCGAGGTGGTCGGCGAAGTTGGCGTCGTAGGTGCCGGTGGACACGACGTAGTTGCCCGCCACATCCTTGCGGTCGAAGGTGGCCACCAACGCCAGGTCCTTCACGCCGGTCTCCGGGAAGCGCACGTGCAGCACGTCGCCGACCTTCCAGTGCTGCTGGTCGGCGATGCCGGTGTAGACGGCGATGCCCTTGTCCAGGCCGGTCAGCGAGCCCGCGGTGATGCCAACGTCGAACAGGTTGGCGATGGAGGCGGGGTCGACGGCGGTGATCTGCTTGGTCCCTCCGTCGATCTCGGCCTGCCCGACGCGGATGCCTGAGGCCGAGTCGACCCCGTCCACCTTGCGGACCGAGTCGGCCAGCGCCGGGCTCACGCCGCTGCTGAAGTGCCCCTGGAGGACCAGGTCGGCCCGCATGGCCTTGTCGATCGTGTCGTTGATGGACACCTTGGCCGAGGCGGCGAAGATGGTGATGAAGCCGACCAGGCCGACGCCCACGGTCAGCGCCGCGGCGGTGGCCGACGTGCGCTTGGGGTTGCGCAGCGCGTTCTGCTTGGCCAGCGCGCCGGACACGCCCCGCAGGCGGGCGATGGGCCAGCCCAGGGCGAGGGTGAGCGGACGGGCCAGCACCGGGCCGAGCACGGCCACGCCGACGAACATCACCGCCGCGCCGAGGCCCACCTTGGGCAGGGCGCTGCCGCCGCTGCCGACCAGGCCGGCCACCAACAGAAGGGCGCCCAGGCCGGTGACCACCGCGCCCGCGACGGCCCGGCGGGTCGAGCGCGAGGTGTTCTCGACGGCCACGTCCCGCATGGCGGCCACGGGGGCGATGCGCCCGGCCCGTCGAGCGGGCATGACGGCCGAGAACACGGTGACGAGGGTGCCCGTGAGCATGGACACCACGACCGTGCCCGTCTTGATCACGGTGCCGGTGGCCGGGATGTCGATGCCGAGGGCCTGGAGCAAAGCCTTGAGGCCGGAGGCCACGCCGATGCCGACCACCAGGCCCGCGAACGAGGCCACCAGCCCGACCACCACGGCCTCGCCCAGGACGGACCGCAGCACCTGGCGGCGGCTGGCCCCGAGGGCCCGCAACAGGGCCAGCTCCCGGGTGCGCTGGGCCACCACGATGCCGAAGGTGTTGTAGATGATGAAGGCGCCCACGAACAGGGCGACCATGGCGAAGGTCAGCAGGAAGGCGTTGAAGAACGACAAGCCCTTGCCGATGTCGCTCTGGTTCTCCTTGGTGTACTGGGCGCCGGTGAGGACCTCGACCGAGTCGGCCGGGAGGGCGTCGCGGATGGCCGCGGCCAGCTTGTCCTGGGACAGGCCGCTGTCGGCCACCGCCACCACCTGGTCGACCGTGCCGGGCTCGCCGATCACCTGCTGGGCGGTGGCCAGGTCGAAGCTGGCGATCGACGCGCCCAGCGGGCTGTCGGCGTCGCCGAATCGGGCGATGCCCGCCACGGTGAACTCGCGGGTCGGGCCCTTGGTGAGCACCTTGATCTTGTCGCCCGCCTTGAAGTGGCCCTTCTTGGCCGAGCCCCGGTCGATGACGACCTCAGTAGGCCCGTCGGGGGCGTGGCCCGAGGAGAGGCGGAAGGGGTTGAGGGACTGGGTGCGGCCCCACGACATGCCGAGGGTGGGCGCGCCCTGGTCGGGGTTGCCGAGGGCCTTGCCCTTGCGGTCCACGAGTTGGGCGAAGCCCTGCACGAAGCCCTCGGCCTGGCCGACGCCAGGAACGGCGGACACGGTGTCGACCAGGGTCTCGGGGACCCGGCCGCGCGTCTCGCCCCCGAAGTCGCTGCTGAGGGCGCCCTTGGCCCGGACGACTGCGTCGGTGCCCCGGTTCACCTCGGTGAAGAGGCCGTCGAAGCTGGCCTTCACCGTGTCGGTGAGGATCATGGTGCCCGCCATGAAGGACACGCCGAGGAGCACGGCCAGTCCGGTCAGGGCGAAGCGGAGCTTCTGGGCCAGCAGGCCCTTGATGGTGGTCTTGAACACTGCGGCTCAGTCCCCCAGCTTCTTCATGCGGTCGAGGACGCCCTCGGCCGTGGGCTCGAGCAGCTCGTCCACCACCCGGCCGTCGGCCAGGAAGACCACGCGGTCGGCATGGGCCGCGGCCACCGGGTCATGGGTGACCATCACGACGGTCTGGCCCAGCTCGTCGACCGCCTTGCGCATGAAGTCGAGGATCTCGGTCCCCGTGCGCGAGTCGAGGTTCCCCGTGGGCTCGTCGGCGAAGATGATGTCGGGCTGCCCGGCCATGGCCCGGGCCACGGCCACGCGCTGCTGCTGGCCACCCGACAGCTCACTGGGCCGGTGGGTGAGGCGGTCGCGCAGGCGCACGGTGTCGATGACGTTGTCAAGCCAGGCCTGGTCGGGCTTGCGGCCTGCCAGGGTGGCGGGGAGGACGATGTTCTCCAGGGCGGTGAGGGTGGGGACCAGGTTGTAGGACTGGAAGACGAAGCCGACGCGGTCGCGGCGCAGCACGGTGAGGCGCTTGTCGTCGAGGGTGCTCAGGTCGGTGCCGCCGATGACGACCTGCCCGCTGGTCAGCGAGTCGAGGCCGGCCAGGCAGTGCATCAGGGTGGACTTGCCCGAGCCCGACGGACCCATGATGGCGGTGAAGGCCCCTCGGGCGAACTCGACGGTGACGCCGTCGAGGGCCCGAACTTCGGTGTCGCCCTTGCCGTAGACCTTGACGGCGTGGGCGGCCCGGGCCGCGACGCCCGTGGTCTCGGTGGAGCCGGCGAGGATGGTCACGTTCTTCCCTTTTCGCTACGGAACTGTTTTCGCTACGGAACTGTTTCGCTGAACGACGATAGCAAAGTACAGTGATTTTCGATCCACTGCTGTAGCGTTTTTGACGGATCATTTTCGGCTGGCACGAAGGGGCTACGACTGAAAACGCCTGACAACGTCATACAGCCCACTCGGCCGGGGCGGGGCCGGGGGCGGCCCCGGGCGCCCGAGGTCGACGCCGCCATCCTCGACGCGGCTATCGCCCTGTGGGCCGAGGTGGGCTACGAGCGGCTGACCATGGAGTCGACGGCCGAGCGGGCGGGCGTGGCCAAGACCACCGTCTACCGGCGCTGGCCCTCCAAGCTGGCCCTGGTCATCGACGCCTCCGCCCGGGTGGGCGAGCGGGAGGTCCCGGAGCCGGACACGGGCGACACCCGCAAGGACCTGGTCCTGTTGGTCACCCGCATCGGCGACACGTACGCCAAGACGCCAGCCGGGCGGGTGGTGGCCAACCTGCTGGGCGAGATGGCCGACAACCCGGCGCTGGCCGCGGCCTTTCAGCCCTTTTGGAGCGGGCGCCAGGAGGTCATGCGGCGGGTGCTGGCCCGGGGTGTGGGGCGGGGCGACCTGCGGGCGGGCCTCGACGTGGACACGGCGATCGAGCTGCTTACCGGGCCGGTGTACTACCGGTTCCTCGTGACCCGCAAGCCGCTGGGACGGGCCTTTGCGGGCCGGGTGGTCGATCTGGCCCTGTCCGGCCTCGCCGTCTAACCCCCCACCCCCCGCCCCCCGCCCCGCCCACCCCGCCCCGGCCGTCTGGAGGACGGGCCGCGCCGATTCCACGCGCTCTGTCCTCCAGAGCGCGGGGGGTGGGCTCAACGCAGGCGGTACTCGGGCACCGACGCGCCCGAGTACACGAGCTCCTCATACCGGTCCTCGGCCGCCTGCCCGGCCAGCCGCAGCTCCCGGTGGCGCGTATCGGCACCGGCCTCGCGCGTCTCCGGACGGTGGCTGAGCAGCAGCACCCGCCGGGGCTCGTCGATGCGCCTGACGCTCGACGAGTGCACGAGGGCGGCATGGAACAACACGATCGACCCGGCCGGGCACAACACGGGCACCGCTTCGGCGCGGCGCGCCGTCCCGTCCCGCGTGTGCGAGCCGGGCACCACGCAGAAGGGGCCGTTGTCGGCCGTGTTGGCGTCGATGGCGATGGCCGACCGCGCCTCCGGCGGCTCGCCGTCCAGCCAGAGGGGGCCGTGGTCGGTGGGGAACGGGAACGACTCGTCGGCGTCGGCGTCGGCGCCGGTCACCACCTCGGGACGGCCCGGCAGCACCTGCTGGTAGTGCAGCTTCTCCTCCATGAGGACGGGCTCGGCGTCCAGCAGCTCGCGCAGGGGCCGCAGCAGCCGCTCGTCGTTGGCGTACTTGGTGAACACGGGCGACACGTCGTTCACCGGCCGGATCGTGCGCAGCACCACCTCGGGGCCCCGGCGCTGCACGTCGAGCCGGGGCGTGGGCGTACCCAAGGCCAGCGAGATGCTGACCTGCCACTGGGCGAGCCGAGTGGCCTCGGCCGCCATCTGCGCCACCTCGCGCCTGTTGAACACCCCGGGGAGGACGAGGTATCCGTCTTCCTCGTACCGCGCCCGCTGCTCCTGCGTCAGCCCGGCCATCCCACCTCCCGCATGACTGCAACCGGATCGTTGGCCAAGAGCGCGGCGGCTGATCGGCCGTGCCCTCAATCCGCACTGCTACGTGCGCGTCCGACGGGGGGTTCGACGTGATGCGCACGATGCGGCCGCCGTGCACAAGCGCGGCCACGGTGAAATGTTCGATGCGGGCGTCCAGCCACCTGCCCGTCGGGCACCTGGGCGGCCACTCTTTCCGCCGGGGCGACCGGCCGCTACTGCGCCCCGAACATCTCCTGATGGGCCTTGGCCGTCGACTCGAGCAGCTCGCGCATACCCGCCTTCTTCAGGTTGGCCAAGGTCTGCCCGGGCGACTCGTCGCCCCGCTCCCACGCCAGCCAGGCGGCGAGGAGCTTGTCGGGGTCAGGGGGCGGGACGTCCATGCGGGCCAGCCTAGGGGGCGGGACGCGCAACGGCCGGGCCCCGAAAGGCCCGGCCGCGTCGCACTCCCAGAAGGGACGGCTACATCATCCCCATGCCGCCCATGCCGCCCATGCCACCGCCGCCGGGCATGGCAGGCGAAGCGCCCGCCTTCTCCGGCTTGTCGGCCACGATGGCCTCGGTGGTGAGCAGCAGGCCGGCGATCGACGCCGCGTTCTGAAGGGCCGAGCGGGTGACCTTGGCCGGGTCGATGACGCCCGCCTTCAGCAGGTCCTCGAACTGGCCGGTGGCGGCGTTGAGGCCGACGGAGCCGGTCTCCCGCTCCACCCCCTGCACCATGATCGAGCCCTCGAGGCCCGCGTTGATGGCGATCCACTTGAGGGGCTCCTCAAGGGCCCGCCGCACGGCCGCCGCACCAGTGGCCTCGTCGCCCGACAGGCTGTTGACCACGTCGTCGACCGCCGAACGGCTGCGGATCAGGGCGGTGCCGCCGCCTGCGACGACACCCTCCTCGATCGCGGCCCGGGTGGCGGACAGGGCGTCCTCGATGCGGTGCTTCTTCTCCTTGAGCTCGACCTCGGTGGCCGCGCCCACCCGCACGACGGCGACGCCGCCTGCCAGCTTGGCCAGCCGCTCCTGGAGCTTCTCCCGGTCCCAGTCCGAGTCGGTGTTCTCGATCTCGGCCTTGATCTGGTTGATGCGGCCCTTGACGTCGTCCTCGGTGCCGCCGCCCTCGATGATGGTGGTGTCGTCCTTGGTGACGACCACCTTGCGGGCCCGGCCCAGCAGGTCGACGGTGGCGTTCTCGAGCTTGAGGCCGACCTCCTCGGCGATGACCTGCCCGCCGGTGAGGGTGGCGATGTCCTGGAGCATGGCCTTGCGGCGCTCGCCGAACCCGGGGGCCTTGACCGCCACCGAGTTGAACGTGCCCCGGATCTTGTTGACCACCAGGGTGGCCAGGGCCTCGCCCTCCACGTCCTCGGCGATGATCAGCAGGGGCTTGCCCGACTGCATGACCTTCTCCAGCACGGGGATGAGGTCGTGCACGGCGCTGATCTTGGAGTTGGCGATGAGGATGGAGGGGTCCTCCAGCACCGCCTCCTGCCGCTCCTGGTCGGTGACGAAGTAGGGCGAGAGATAGCCCTTGTCGAACTGCATGCCCTCGGTGAACTCGAGCTCGAGCCCGAAGGTGTTCGACTCCTCGACGGTGACCACGCCGTCCTTGCCCACCTTGTCGATGGCGTCGGCGATGACCTCGCCGATGGACGGGTCGGCGGCCGAGATGGAGGCGACCTGGGCGATCTCGCTCTTGTCGTCCACCTCCTTGGCCTGGCTCTTGATGTCGGCCACGGCTGCGGCCACGGCGGCCTCGATGCCGCGCTTGAGGCCCATGGGGTTCGCACCCGCGGCCACGTTGCGCATGCCTTCGCGCACGAGCGCCTGGGCCAGCACGGTGGCGGTGGTGGTGCCGTCGCCTGCCACGTCGTTGGTCTTGGTGGCGACCTCCTTGACCAACTGGGCGCCCATGTTCTCGAAGGGGTCCTCGAGCTCGATCTCCCGAGCGATGGTCACGCCGTCGTTGGTGATGGTGGGGGCGCCGAACTTCTTGTCGATGACGACGTTGCGGCCCTTCGGCCCCAGCGTCACCTTGACCGCGTCGGCCAGCTTGTTGACACCCGCCTCCAGACTTCGGCGGGCGTGCTCGTCGAACTTGAGCTGCTTCGCCATTACTTGCCGACCTTGGCCAGCACGTCGCGGCCGGTGAGGATCAACAGGTCCTCGCCGTCGATGGTGATCTCGGTGCCGCCGTACTTGGAGTAGACGACTTTGTCGCCCACCTTGACGTCGACGGGGATCAGCTCCCCGGTCTGGTCCGACCGGCGGCCGGGACCGACAGCCAGGACCTCGCCCTGCTGGGGCTTCTCCTTGGCGGTGTCCGGAATGACCAGTCCGGAGGCAGTGGTGGTCTCGGCCTCGTTGGCCTGGA
>DASYMT010000326.1:0-1560 GCA_036008925.1 Acidimicrobiales bacterium
AGGCAATCGGTTCCACCACCCCGAGCCGGAGGCAATGGGTTCCACATGCGGAACTCATCGCCTCGGGCTGGTTCGGGTGGAACCCATTGCCTCGGGCGCAATTGGGGGAAATGGCTGGCAGGCTGCGCCTCATGATCAAGGTTGGACTGCAGATCCCGAACTTCACGTACCCGGACGTTGCCCCGGACCAGCTCTTCGAGCGGGTGGCGGAGGTGGCGGTGGCCGCCGAGACGGCCGGCGCCGACACCGTCATGGTGATGGACCACTTCTACCAGCTGCCCCTGCTGGGCCCGCCGGAGCACGAGATGCTGGAGGCGTACACGCTCCTCGGGGCGATCGCGGCCCGCACGAAGACGGCCAGGCTGGGCACGCTGGTCACCGGCGTCACCTACCGGAACCCGGCCATCCTGGCCAAGATCGTCACCACGCTCGACGTCATCTCCCAGGGCCGGGCCTTCCTGGGCATCGGCGCCGCCTGGTTCGACGTCGAGCACGCCGCCCTGGGAGCGGACTTCCCGCCCGTGAAGGAGCGCTTCGAGCGGCTGGAGGAGGCCCTGCAGATCTGCCGGGCCATGTTCCGCAGCGAACGGCCCACGATCGAGGGCAAGCACTACCGGGTGCAGGACGCCATCAACAGCCCCGCCCCCATCCAGGCCGGGGGGCCGCCGATCATGATCGGCGGGCAGGGCGAGAAGAAGACCCTGCGGTTCATGGCCCAGTACGCCGAGATGGCCAACTTCACGGCCGGGTTCGACGAGCTGCCCCGCAAGCTCGAGGTGCTGGCCGGCCACTGCGCCGACGTCGGCCGGGATCCGGCCACCATCAACAAGACCCCCCTGTGCTCCGTGGTGGTGGGCGACACGATGGAGGACGCCGTGGCCCTGCGCAACGCCTTCCTCCAGGCCCGGGGCCTGGACTTCGAGGCCCTCGACGAGGGCATGCAGGCCGCCGTCGCCGCCCGCCTGGTGGTGGGCGACGCCGATGCGGTGGGGGAGCAGGTCCGGGACCTGATGGCCCTGGGGCTGGACGGCATCACCGCCAACCTCCCGGCCAACGGCCACGACCCCGAGGCCGTGGCCCGCACCGTCAAGGTCCTGGTCGCCGCCGTGGGCTGACCGCACGCGTCCTGGGGGCCAGGACCAGTGGGATCGGTCCCTTTGGACGCTGGAGGTCGACACCGCTAGTGTCTCCAGGCCGCAGTTCCGGACGTTCGCGCTCGGAGCCGCCAGCTGAAGTCGAAGTCCGGGAAGGCCCGAGCTCCGAGCTCCGGGAACCATCCGGCACAACCGAACCACGCTCCGCCGGGCTCCCCGTGCGGAGCGTTCGCGTGAACCGGGGTCGAACCCGGTTCCTCCGCAGAGAAGAGACAAGGTCGTCATGGCGACAAAGGCAATCGTCGGCGAGAAGGTAGGCATGACCCAGGTCTGGGACGACGACAACCGCGTCGTGCCCGTGACCGTCCTCCGGGTCCGGCCCTGCCGCGTCGTGCAGGTGAAGACCGACGAGCGCGACGGGTACACCGCCCTCCAGGTGACCTTCGGCACCGCCAAGGCGACGAAG
>DASYMT010000327.1:0-2841 GCA_036008925.1 Acidimicrobiales bacterium
CCGCCCTGCTGCTCCTGCTGGTCGTCGCCGCGGGCGCGACTACACTCAATCGACCCTCCGGGACCGCCCGGCGGGCCGCACCACCCGCACCACCCACTAACGCCTGAGCGCACCCACGGTCGCCTCCGCACCCGCGGCGGCGCTGCGCCCCGGCCAGACCAACCGATGGGAAGGAGACACGCGTGGCTGTCGTCACGAGGACGCAACTGCTGGAGGCCGGGGTCCACTTCGGCCATCAGACCCGGCGCTGGAACCCCAAGATGAAGCGGTTCATCTTCGGTGAGCGCAACGGCATCTACATCATCGACCTGAACCAGACGCTCGACCGGATCGGCGTCGCCTACGAGTACGTGCGCGACCTGGTGGCCGACGGGGGCAGCATCATGTTCGTGGGCACCAAGAAGCAGACGCAGGACGCCATCGCCCGCTACGCGCAGCAGTGCGGCATGCCCTACGTCAACGAGCGGTGGCTGGGCGGCATGCTCACCAACTTCTCCACCATCAGCGGCCGGGTGAAGAAGATGCAGGAGTACCAGCGCATGCGCACGGCGGGCGACTTCGAGGCCATGCCCAAGAAGGAGGCCCTCATCCTGGGCCGCGAGCTGGAGAAGCTCGAGCGCAACCTGGGCGGCATCCGCAACATGACCCGGCTCCCCGACGCGGTGTTCATCATCGACACCAAGAAGGAGCACATCGGCGTCACCGAGGCCAACAAGCTGGGGCTGCCCATCGTGGCCGTGGTCGACACCAACTGCGACCCCGACGTGATCCAGTACGTCATCCCCGGCAACGACGACGCCATCCGGGCGGGCAACCTGCTGTGCCGGGTGATCGCCGACGCGGTGGAGGAGGGCCGGTTCATGGCCTCCCGCAAGGCGGCAGCCGCCTCGGCCGCCGCCGCGGGTCCCGCCGTCCAGGCCGACCCCGAGGCCGAGGCCAAGCGGGCCGCCCAGCAGGCCGAGGCCCGGCGCCAGGCCGCCTTGCAGGCGCAAGAGCGCGAGGCCCGCATGGCCGCCTCGCCCGCAGCCGAGGACCCCTCCGTGAACGACCTGCTGGCCCCGGCCGACGGGACGGGCGCGGCGGCCGACGTGGCCCCGCCGTCCGGTGCTGCCACCCTGGAGGCCGAGGCGGCAGTGGCAGCCGAGCCGGAGCCCACGCCCGAGCCCGAGCCCACGCCCGAGCCCGCCGCCGCCCCCGAGACCGAGACCGCAGGAGGAGAGCAGTAGATGGCCGAGTTCACCGCACAGGACGTCAAGCGCCTGCGAGACGCCACCGGCGCCGGGATGATGGACGCCAAGCGCGCCCTCACCGAGAACGACGGGGACTTCGAGGCCGGGGCCAAGTGGCTCCGGGAGAAGGGCCTGGGCAAGGCGGCCGAGCGGGGCGACCGGGAGAACGCCGAGGGCGCCGTCGCGGTGGCCCGCAGCGGCAACGCGGCGGCCATCGTGCAGCTCAAGTCGGAGACCGATTTCGTGGCCAAGCAGGACCAGTTCGTGAACCTGGTGAACGAACTGGCCCAGTTGGTGGCCGAGAAGGGCGAGGGGGCGGTCGACAGCAAGAAGGACGCCATCGACGACCTCAAGCTCACCCTCAAGGAGAACATCGAGCTGGGCCAGGTCGTGCGCGTCGAGGCCGACCCGGCCAGCGCGGTCGACACCTACCTGCACGTCCAGTCCGGCCGGGGCGTGAACGGCATCATCGTCGAGGTCAAGGGCGGCTCCGAGGAGCTGGCCCACGACGTGGCCGTCACCGCCGCCTTCACCAAGCCCGGCTACCTGCGGCGCGAGGACGTGCCCCAGGACCTGGTCGACGCCGAGCGGGCCAGCCTGGAGACCGAGACCCGCAACGAGGGCAAGCCCGAGCAGGCCATGCCCAAGATCGTGGAGGGCAAGCTCAACGGGTGGTTCAAGCGCTATCCCGGAGGCGTCCTCCTGGAGCAGCCCTTCTTCGCCAAGGACGAGAAGCAGACCGTCCAGCAGGCCCTGGGCGATGCGCAGATCGCCAACTTCGCCCAGGTGATGATTGGGGGCTGAGCCCGACCATGCCGCAGCCCTGGAACCGGGTCGTCCTCAAGCTCTCGGGTGAGGCGTTCGCCAGCTCGTCGTCCGACGAGACGATCGACGGCGCCATCGTCGAGCGCATCGCGGGCGAGCTGGCCGAGGCCAAGCGCACGGTCGACACCCAGATCGCGATCGTCATCGGCGGCGGCAACATCTGGCGGGGCGTGTACGGCGCGGGCGCGGGCATGGACCGGGCCACGGCCGACTACATGGGCATGCTGGCCACCGTCATCAACGCCATGGCCCTTCAGGACGCGCTGGAGCGGCTGGGCCAGCCCACCCGGGTCCAGTCGGCCATCCAGATGGCCGAGATCGCCGAGCCCTACATCCGGCGCCGGGCCATCCGGCACCTGGAGAAGGGCCGGGTGGTGGTGTTCGCGGGCGGCACCGGCAACCCCTTCTTCACCACCGACACCACGGCCAGCCTGCGGGCGGCCGAGATCGAGGCCCAGGCCATCCTCAAGGGGACCCACGTGGACGGCGTCTACGACGACGACCCCAAGAAGAACCCGAACGCCGTGCGCTTCGAGGAGATCACCTTCAAAGAGGTGTTGGAGCGGGACCTGAAGGTCATGGACCTCACCGCCGTCACGCTCTGCAAGGACAACGCCCTGCCCATCCTCGTGTTCGACGTGATGACCGAGGGCAACATCGGTCGCGCCTTGTCGGGGGAGCCGATTGGTACGCTGGTCAGGTAATGGACGACTCGCTGATCGCCGCAGTCCACGAGGACACCAAGGACAAGATGCACAAGGCGGTCGAGCACGCCCAGTCGGACTTC
>DASYMT010000328.1:0-2531 GCA_036008925.1 Acidimicrobiales bacterium
CGACCGCTCGTGCTCCTCCACGGCGGCCTGCTCACCATCGACCTGACCTTCGGGTCGATGATCCCCTCGCTGGCCAAGGACTATCAGGTGATCGCCGTGGAGCTGCAGGGCCACGGCCACACCGCCGACATCGACCGGGAGTTCAGCCTGGACGCGTTGGCCGACGACGTGGTGAAGCTGCTCGACCACCTGGGCATCGAGCAGGCCGACTTCTTCGGCTTCAGCCTGGGCGGCATGGTCGCCCTCGCTCTGGTGCTGGCCCGTCCCGACCGGGTGGGCAGGCTGGTGCTGGCCTCGACCCATTACCGCAACGACGGCTATCACCCTGAGATCTTCGACCCGGCCCAGACCTCGCCCCGGCTGCCCACCCAAGCCGACTTCCAGGCCATGCAGGACGCCTACAACCAGGTCGCCCCCGACCCGGCCCACTTCGAGGCGTTCATGAACAAGGCGTCGAACATGGTCGGGTCCTTTCCGGGCTGGGACGCCGAGCGGCTGCGCGCCATCACCGCCCCCACCCTGCTGATCGTGGGCGACACCGACTTCGTCCGGCTCGACCACGCGGTGGAGATGTTCGACCTCATCGCAAACGCCCACCTGGCCGTGCTCCCGAGCACGACGCACATGGGCGTGATGGGGCGGCCCGATGTGGTGCTCCCGATGGTGGAGCCCTTCCTGCGGGACTAGGCCGCGTCGGTCTCGGCCAGGCAGGGCTCGTGGCACGGGTGTAGCACGGCAGCCTGCGTCGTGGCCTCGACCGGCACGGCCCGGCGCACGGTCAGCCACGCCACCACCCCGCCCAGCGCGCACACCGCGGCGCTGATGCGCATGGCCCGGCCGAAGCCGCCGCCCAGGCCGGGCAGCACGGCCACCGCCAACAGGCCCGCCACCCGGGCCACTGCGTTGTTGAAGCCCGACGCCACGCCGAGGTGCCGCTGGTCGGCCGCGGCCAGCACGGCCGAGGTCAATGGCGCCACCGTCAAGGTCATGCCCACACCGAAGACCAAGACGCCGGGAAGCACCGCGTCCACATAGCCGAGGCCCGGCCGCACCCGCCCCAGCAAGGCCAGCCCGAGACCAGCCACCAACGGACCGATCGTCATCAACAGGCGCGGCCCCACCCGTTGGGCCAGCGCCCCGACCCGCGCCGACGCCAGCAGCATGATGACGGTGAACGGCAGTAGCGACGTGCCCGCCTCCAGCGCCGAGTACCCCAGTGCGTTCTGCAAGTGGAGCGACAGCAGGAAGAAGGCGCCGCCCAGACCGGCGTACACGGCCAGGGTGGTGAGGTTGGCCCCGGTGAACTGCGACGAGCGGAACACGGTGAGCGGCAGCATGGCCTTGTCGCCTCGACGCCGCTCCACCACCACGAAGGCGGCCATGGCCAACCCGCCGACCACGCCCGCGGCCACGGACTTGTCGATGAGGGCATAGGCCAGTGCGGCCAACCCGAGCGTCACGCACCCGACGCCGATGCCGTCAAGGCGCGAGCCCGCCGGGTCGCGCGTCTCGGGCACGTGGCGCACGGTCATCCACGCGCAGCCCGCAGCCAGCGGGACGTTGATGAGGAAGATCAGCCGCCATGACACGGCGTCGATCAAGTACCCGCCCACGAAGGGCCCCAGGGCACTGGCCACGCCGGCCAATCCCGACCAGGCGCCCACCGCCTTGCTGCGGTCCTCGGGGACGAACACGGCCGACAGCAGGGCCAGGCTGCCTGGTACCAACAGCGCGCCGCCCAAGCCCTGCAAGGCCCGGGCCGCCACCAGAGCGCCGGTCGACGGGGCCAGGCCGCACAGCAGCGAGGCGGCCACGAACCACCCAAGCCCGATCAGGAACACCCGCCGCCGCCCGTACAGGTCGCCCAGGGTCCCGCCCAACAGCAGCAGGGCGCTCAGCGTGACCAGGTAGGCGTCCAGGATCCACTGCAGCCCGCGCACGTCGGCGTGCAGGTCGCGGGCGATGGCGGGCAGGGCCACGTTGACCACGGTGCCGTCGAGGAAGGCGATCCCGGACCCGAGCACGGTGGCCGCCACCACCCAGCGACCCGCCGCGCTCCCGTAACGGATCGGTTCCATCCAGGGATTGTCGACCAATCGGCGGCGTTGTGCATCGGTCGTCCCCCCGACACTGGAGGACATACCGCGCCGATTCCACGCGCTATGTCCTCCAGAGCGGTGGGAGCCGCTAGAACCGGGGCATGGAATTCGGCTTCTCCCCCCGCACCGAGGAACTGCGCGCCCGCCTCCTCCAGTTCATGGACGACCACGTCTATCCGGCCGAGGCGACCTTCCACGCACAGCTCAAGTCGCAGTCCGCCCAAGGCGACCGCAGCGACCCGCCCGTGCTCGTCGACCTGATGGCCAAGGCCAAGGCGGCCAGCCTCTGGAACCTCTTCCTCCCCAACGAGAAGTGGGGCGCGGGCCTCACCAACCTGGAGTACGCGCCGCTGGCCGAGATCATGGGCCGCAGCGTGTTCCTGGCCCCTCGGGTCTTCAACTGCTCGGCCCCCGACACCGGCAACATGGAGG
>DASYMT010000329.1:0-2494 GCA_036008925.1 Acidimicrobiales bacterium
TGTGCTGGACAGGGCGTCGGCAGTCGGTGTGGCTGGTAGGCGACGACCTGGCCGGCCTGCACGAGGTGACCGCCCCCGACGAGGACGACCAACTCGGCTACGGGCCGTAGCGCCCGTCCGCTTCGGGCTACGAGAGCCCGCGGCGGGTTCGGCCCCGCTCCATGAGCCACACGATCCCGGCCGCGCAGAGCACGGCGAGGATCCAGCCGCCCACGGCCCGGCCGCCAGTGAGGACCCAGCCGATGAGGCCGCCCGCCAGCGACCCGCCGATGCCCACGAGGATGGTCATGCCGATGCTCATGGGGTTCGGGCCGGGGATGGCCAGTCGGCCGAGGGCGCCGATGATGAGCCCGCCGATGATGAGGGAGATGATGAACACGCCCCTATCATGCCTAACCTGCGCCGCGTGACCGAGGTACGCGCAGAGATCACGGCCAACGTGTGGCAGGTGCACGCCGAGCCGGGCCAGTCGGTGGCCGAGGGCGACACCATCGCCATCTTGGAGTCGATGAAGATGGAGATCCCGGTGGAGGCGCCGGTGGCGGGCACCGTCAAGGAGGTCCGGGTCAAGCCGGACGACCAGGTGCACGAAGGCGACCTCATCGCCGTGATCGAGCCGTGAACGGGTGATCCACCGGTCGCTCGACGGGGCCGTCGGGCTGCTGACGATCGACCGTCTGGAGCGGCGCAACGCGGTGGACGCGGCGTCGTGCGCGGCGTTGGAGGACGGCCTGCGGGGCCTGGTCGACGAGGGCGCCCGGGCCGTGGTGCTGACCGGCGGGTCGGGCCACTTCTGCGCGGGCGCCGACCTGAAGGGCGTGGAGGACGACGGGTTCCGCCGGTCGCTGCGCTCGCTGCTCGACGCCCTGACGACGGTGCCGGTGCCCGTGCTGGCCGCCGTGTCCGGGGCCGCCTTGGGGGCGGGGACGCAACTGGCTGTGGCCTGCGACCTGCGGGTGGCGACGGCCGACGCCCGGTTCGGGATCCCGGCGGCCAAGCTGGGGCTGATGGTCGACCACTGGACGGTGCAGCGGCTGGCCCGGCTGGCCGGGTTCGGGCCCGCCCAGGCCATGCTGCTGGCCGCGGCCGAGGTGGACGGCGCCCGGGCCTACGACCTGGGCCTTGTGCACCGCAACGGCGACCTGGACGACGCCAGGGCGTGGGCGGGCGAGGTGGCGTTGCTGGCCCCGCTCACGGTGGCCGGGCACAAGCTGGCCCTGAACCGGCTCGACGCCGCGTTGGCCGACCCGGACGTGGACGCGGCGGTGTCCCGGGCCTGGGGGAGCGACGACTTGGCCGAGGGGCAGGCCGCCTTCCGGGAGCGCCGCCGCCCCCAGTTCAAAGGCCGCTAGCCAGGTGCTGGCGCCGTCGACCCGCCCGTCTGGAGGACATACCGCGCCGAAACCACGCGCTCCGTCCTCCAGAGCGAGGTAGAGCCGGTGGTGCTGGCGCTGTCGACCGGGCCGGTGGGCTGGGTGGTCGCCTTCGGGGCCGGGATGCTGTCGTTCCTGTCGCCCTGCGTCCTGCCCCTGGTGCCGGGCTACCTGTCGCTCATGTCGGGGGTGAGCGCCGGGCAGTTGGCCGTGCAGACCCGGGCCGACACCCGCCAGATCGTGCGGTCAACCCTGCTGTTCGTGGCCGGCTTCACCGTGGTGTTCGTGTCGCTGGGGGCGGCGGCGTCGAGCATCGGCCAGACCCTCGGCCGGCACCAGCGGGGGCTCGAGCAGGTGTCGGGCGCGGCCATCGTGCTGATGGGGCTGTTCCTGGCCGGGTTCATCTCGCCCCGGGTCCTCCAGACCGAGCGGCGCTTCCACCTGTCGCCCTCCCGCCTCGGCGACTGGGCCCCGCCGCTGATGGGGATGGCGTTCGCCTTCGGCTGGTCGCCCTGCATCGGCGCCGTGCTGGGGCCGATCCTGGCCTACGCGGCCACGGGCGGGCGGCTCACCCAGGGCATCGTCCTGCTGCTCTTCTACTCGCTGGGCCTGGGCGTGCCGTTCGTGATCGCGGGCCTGGCCTTCGGCCGGCTGACCACCGCCTTCGCCTGGGTCAAGCGCCACTACCGGGTCATCAACCTGGTGTCAGGCCTGCTGCTGATGGGGTTCGGCGTGCTCTTGTTCCTGGGTGAGGTGAACCGCATGTCGTCGGCCATCCTGCGCTGGATGGAGCGCCTCGGCCTCGACCGCCTGGCCCGCATCTAGCCTTCAACTGCCATTTCCACAGGGACAGTGCCTGTGGAAACGCGGGTTAGAAGTTGGAGGGGAGCAGGCGGGCGAAGTTCTCGAAGAACACGAACAGCACCACGAAGAAGAACGGGGCGGCGAGCAGATAGGCGGGCCATTTTCGCCACCGCTTCGACACCCACCACGCCCCCAGCCAGATCAGCCCGGCCAGCAGCCCCCACAGCAGCGCCGGGCGCTTGGCCGCGGCACGGCCCGACAAGCCCGCCTCGTCGATCGACGCCCGGGGCGCGGGCGCAGGCCCGCCCGGCGACGGC
>DASYMT010000330.1:0-1539 GCA_036008925.1 Acidimicrobiales bacterium
AGCATGGAGAAGGTGGTGGCGTGGCCCTGGCCGTGCGACGACGTGCCCGCCCGCACCACCGCCTTGCCGTCGGGCCGCACCTCTACAGCGCCGAACTCGGTGCCGCCGCCCACCGCGGTGATCTCCACATAGACCGACACGCCGATGCCCATCTGCACGGTGCTGTCGCCAGACGAGCGACGACGGGCCTGCTCGGCCCGCAGCCCTTCGTAGTCGGCCGCGGCCAGCACCCGGTCGAGGGCCCCCTCGTAGTCGCCGATGTCGTAGGTGGTCGACGTGGGCGTGGTGAAGGGGAAGGCGTCCTTGGCCACGAAGTTGGCCCGCCGCACCTCGACCGGGTCCTTGCCGATCTCCGCTGCGAACAGGTCGACGGCCCGCTCGATGGCGGCCGCCGCCTCGGGCCGCCCCGCACCCCGGTAGGCCACGGTGGGCGTGGTGTTGGTGACGACGGTGGTGCTGGCGAACTCGGCGGCCGGGATGTCGTAGACGCCGGTGAGCATGGTGCGGGTCATGAAGGGCAGCACCGCGCCGATCCGGGGGTAGGCCCCCGCCTCTTGCACCAGCTTGAGCCGGTAGGCCAGCACCTTGCCGTCCCGGGTGCCGCCGATCTCCACGTCCTGCATCTGGCCCCGGCCGTGGCCCATGGCCACCATCGACTCCGAGCGGGTGTCCTGCCACTTGACCGGCCGCCCCGCGGCCCGGGCCAGCCACGCGCACAGCACGTCCTCCGGGTAGGAGTGGATCTTGGCCCCGAAGCCGCCGCCCACGTCGGGGGCGATGAAGCGGACCTGGCTGCCCTCGATGCCCAGACCCTTGGCGATCTCGTCCCGCCAGGTGTGGGGGTGCTGGCTGCTGCCCCAGTAGGTGAGCCGGCCGTCGTCGCCCCACCGGGCTGCGCCGCCCCGCACCTCCAGCGGGCACGGTGCCACCCGCTGGTTGTGGATGCGCTGGCGCACCACCACCTCGCACCCCTCGAACAGGGCCTCGTTCAGGGGGAAGGCCAACTCCAAAGCGGTGTTGGTGCCCGCCGCGTGGTGGAGCACGGTCTCGTCCCGCAGGGCCTCCTCGGGATCGACCACCACAGGGAGGGGCTCGTAGTCGACCCACACCAGCTCGGCTGCGTCGGGCCCCTGGTAGCGCTCCTCGGTGAGGATGGCGACCACCGGCTCGCCCACGAAGCGCACCACGTCGACGGCCAGAACGGGCTGCGGCATGGACTGGTTGAGGATCGGGACCTCGGGGGCGATGGGCGCCAGGTCCACGTCCGCCGCGGTGTAGACGGCCACTACACCGGGGGCCGACAACGCCTCGGAGACGTCGATCGACGTGATGCGGGCGTGGGCCATGGTGGAGCGGACGAAGGACAGGTGGGCGACGCCGTCGAAGACGAGGTCGTCCACGTAGGTCGCCCCCTGGGTGAGGAAGAGCGGGTCTTCCTTGCGCTGGACGCGGTTGCCGAGGATGCTCACAGCGGCGAACGTAGCCGTCTGGGGGACCGGGTGGCGCCCCGGCGCGGGCCCGTCCTCCACACCAGGGGGG